>NZ_JBEXSH010000723.1:0-4748 GCF_040613555.1 Streptomyces sp. NPDC006265 | reverse complement strand
GACGTCGAGGCGGTGGGGTTCGGACCCGGCAAGGTGCGGATCCGGGTGCGCGCCACGGGGCTGTGCCACTCGGATCTGTCGGCGGCAGTGTTTTTGCGGCAACCGGTCAGACCGGCTGTGGCTCACGGGCAGGTCGGTGAATCGGCCTGCCCGCGCCGGTGAGCGGCGCTCCCGTGCCGCCGTGCCGTACCGCGATGATCTCCGCCGCGATGGACACGGCGGTCTCCTCGGGCGTACGGGCTCCCAGGTCGAGGCCGATCGGCGACCTGAGCCTGGCCAGGTCGCGCTCGCTCACGCCCGCGTCCCGCAGCCGCCGGTTGCGGTCCTCGTGGGTGTGGCGGGAGCCCATCGCGCCGACATAGGCGACGGGCAGCCGCAACGCCTCCGTCAGCAGGGGGACGTCGAACTTCGCGTCGTGGGTGAGCACGCACAGCACCGTGCGCCCGTCGGTCTCGGTGCGCCGGAGGTAGCGGTCGGGCCAGTCGACGACGATCTCGTCGGCCTGCGGGAAGCGGGCCCGGGTCGCGAAGACGGGGCGCGCGTCGCACACGGTGACGTGGTATCCGAGGAATGTGCCCGCCCGCACCAGGGCCGCCGCGAAGTCGATCGCGCCGAAGACGATCATGCGGGGCGGTGGGACGGCCGACTCGACGAGCAGGGTGAGACCGCCCGGGCAGTGTGATCCGTCCTCGGAGAGCTCCACCGTGCCGGTGCGGCCGGTGTCCAGCAGGGCCCTGGCACGGTCGAGCGCCGCGCGGTCCAGCTCCGGGCCGCCGCCGAGGCCACCGTCGCACGAGCCGTCGGGGCGGACCAGCAGGGACCGGCCCACGAGGCCGGACGGGCCTCGCACCACCCGGGCCAGGGCCACCGGCTCGGACCGGGCGGCAGCCGCCAGCGCCGCCCCCTCCACCGGGCGACCGCCCCCGAACGGGGTGATCATGACGTCGATCGTGCCGCCGCAGGTCAGCCCCACCGCGAAGGCGTCCTCGTCGCTGTAGCCGAACCGCTCGACGAGCGTCTCGCCCTCTTGGAGGGCCTGAAGGCACAGGTCGTACACCGCTCCTTCCACACAGCCCCCGGAGACCGAGCCGACGGCCGTGCCGTCCGCGGAGACGGCGAGCGCGGCGCCGGGAGGGCGCGGGGCGCTGCCGCCCACGGCGACGACCGTGGCGACGGCGAAGTCCCGGCCCTCCTCGATCCACGCGTGCAGAGGTCCTGCGAGATCAAGCATCGCCGCCCGCCATCAGCACGCGGTCGGGGCGGATCGGCAGGTTCCGGTGGCGTACGCCGGTCGCGTGCCACACCGCGTTGGCGACCGCCGCGGCCGCGCCCACGATGCCGACCTCGCCGATGCCTTTGATGCCGACCGGGTCGTCCGGGTCGGGGTCGTCGACCCAGTCGGCTTCGATGTGCGGTATGTCGGCGTGCGCGGCGACGTGGTAGCCGGCGAGGTCGGCGCCGTAGAGGCCGCCGCTCGCCCGGTCCCGGACGGCTTCCTCGTGCAGGGCCATGGAGATGCCCCAGATCATGCCGCCGACGAACTGGTTGCGGGCGGTGAGCGGGTTCACGATGCGGCCGGCCGCGAAGATGCCCAGCATGCGGCGCACACGGACCTCTCCGGTGGCGGGATCGACGGCGACCTCGGCGAACTGCGCACCGAAGGCGTGCCGCTCCTTCTGGGCGAGGGCGCCGAGGGCTTCGGCCGTGTTCGACCGTACGGTGACGCCCTCCGGCGGGATGTCCGCGCCCGGCGCGAGGCTCCGGCGCAGTTCCTGGGCGGCGGCCGTGACGGCCCAGCTCCAGGAGCGGGTGCCCGCCGAACCGCCGGCGATCCCGGCGGGGCCGAGATCGCTGTCGCCGATCTGCACCCGGACGCGGTCCGCCGGGACTTCCAGGGCGTCGGCGGCGACCAGGGTGAGCGCGGTGCGGGCGCCGGTGCCGATGTCCGCGGCGTTGATCCGCACCGTGAAGGTGCCGTCCGCCTCCGCGGTCAGGGCCGCCGTGGACGGCATGGCCAGCGTGGGGAAGGAGGCGGCGGCAGTGCCGGTGCCGAGCAGCCAGCGGCCCTCCCGGCGCACGCCGGGCCGCGGATCCCGCCCGTCCCAGCCGAACCTGCGGGCGCCTTCCCGGAAGCAGGGGATCAGGTTGCGGCTGCCGAACGGCAGCCCGGACACCGGGCCCACCTCGGGCTCGTTGCGGACCCGCAGCTCGATCGGGTCGATGCCGCACCGCTCGGCGAGTTCGTCGAACGCCGACTCCAGCGCGAACGAGCCCGACGCCTCGCCGGGGGCGCGCATCCAGGTCGGGGTGGGGACGTCGAGTTTCACAAGCCGGCTGGCCGTGTGGTGGGCGTCGGCGGCGTACATGGACCGGCTCGACGCCGCGCTGGGCTCGACGAAGTCGTGGACGGTCGAGGTCTGGCTCAGCGACCGGTGCTCCAGCGCGAGCAGCCGCCCCTCCGCGTCGGCGCCGAGCCGGACCCGCTGGGCGGTGGGGCTGCGGTGGCCGGCGAGGGAGAACATCTGCCGGCGGGTCATGACGACCCGGACCGGGCGCTGCAGCACGGTCGCGGCCATCACGGCGGCCACCTGGTGGACACGAACACCCTTGCTGCCGAAACCGCCGCCGACGTGCTCGGACCGGACCCGCACGGAAGCCGGGGCGAGGGAGAAGAGGTTCGCGAGCTCGCCGGCGACCCAGCCGGTGCCCTGGTTGGAGTCGACGACCTCCAGACGACCGCCCTCCCACCGGGCCGCCGCGGCGTGCGGCTCCATCGGGTTGTGGTGCTCCTCCGGAGTGGTGTACTCCGCGTCGACCACGACGGCGGACGCGGCGAGTCCGGCCTCCAGGTCGCCCTTCTCCACCACGGCCGGCATGTGCCCGTCGAGCGCGTACGCCTCGGCCTCCCGCCCGGCGGAGAACGCGACGTCGTGCGGCTCCCGGTCGTAGAGCACCATGAGGGCCTCGGCGGCCTCCCTGGCCTGCTCGGAGGTCTCGGCCACGACCAGGGCCACCGGCCAGCCCAGGTGGGGCACGCGGTCGTGCTGGAAGAGGCCGACGGTGGGGTCCGGCGGGGTGCCCATCATGCCGGTGTAACCGGTGTCGACACGCGGGGCGTTGTGGTGGTGGAGCACGGTGAGAACCCCGGGCATGGCAAGCACGGCCTCGGTGTCCAGGGCGCGGATGCGGCCGCGGGCGACGGTGGACAGCACCAGCCAGCCGTGGGCGAGTTCCGCGAAGGGGATCTCGCCGGCGTAGCGGGCCGCTCCGGTGACCTTGTCGCGGCCCTCCACGCGCGGGTGCGCGGTGCCGACGGCTCCCCTGGTGGCGGTGGTCATCGGGCGGCCTCCTCGGCGAGTTCGCTCAGCACGGCCACGACGAGGTTGCGCATCAGGGTCACCTTGTATCCGTTGTGGGGCAGGGGCCTGGCGGCCGCCAGTTCGGCGTCCGCGGCGGCAGCGAAGTGCTCCGCGTCGGCCGGGCTGCCGGTCAGGGCGCGTTCGGCCGCGCGGGCGCGCCAGGGGCGGGAGGCGACCGCGCCGAAGGCCAGGCGCACGTCGTGGACGAGGCCGTCCCGGACGTCGAGCGCGGCGGCGACGGAGCCGATGGCGAAGGCGTACGAGGCCCGCTCGCGCACCTTGCGGTAGCGGGAGTGGGCCGCTGTGGCGGTGGGTGGCAGGGTGACGCCGGTGATGAGCGCACCCGGTGGCAGGGCGGTCTCCCGATGCGGGGTCTCCCCCACCGGCGGGTAGAAGTCGGCGAGCGGCAGCTCACCCGCCCCGGCGGCCGTTTCGTACGACACCCGAGCGTCGAAGGCGGCCAGCGCCACGCCCATGTCGGAGGGGTGGGTGGCCACGCAGTGGTCGGAGGCTCCGAGGACGGCGTGGTTGTGGTGCTCTCCCCGCGCTGTCGTTCGAGAGCGTGACCGTCCGGTACCCGGGGCGGTCGGCGGACGCCGTCTCGAACGTGTCCTTCGGCGTCGAGCCCGGGGAGACGGTCGCGCTGGTGGGACCGAGCGGCGCCGGCAAGTCGACGCTGCTGAGCGTCCTTCTGGGGTTCGTGCGACCGGCCGAGGGGCGGGTGCGGGTCGGGGAGGTCGACCTCGCCGAGGCCGACCTTCAGCAGTGGCGCTCCCGGATCGCATGGGTGCCGCAGCGTCCGCATCTGTACGCCGGAACGATCGCCGAGAACGTACGGCTGGCGCGGCCCGGCGCCGACGACGACTCCGTACGGCGTGCTCTGCGGGACGCCGAGGCACTGGCGTTCGTCGACGCGCTGCCCGAGGGTGTGGACACCGCGCTCGGGGAGGACGGCGCAGGACTGTCCGCCGGGCAGCGGCAGCGGCTCGCGCTGGCCAGGGCGTTCCTCGCGGACCGGCCCGTGCTGCTGCTCGACGAGCCGACGGCGGCGCTGGACGGGGCCACCGAGGCCGAGGTCGTGGCCGCGGTGCGGCGCCTCGCGGCCGGACGGACGGTACTGCTGGTGGTGCACCGGCCGGCGCTGCTGGAGGTTGCGGACCGGGTGGTGCGGCTGGCGGATCCCGAGACCAGCGCTGCCTCTTCTGTGGCGTCCGCAACGGTCCGGGGGACTGGAACGCGGTCCGCCGAGGCCGAGCCGCCCACCCCGGCCCAGTCCGTCGAGGAGCCCACCTCAGGCGACGTCCTCGCACGCGTCCGCGCCCTGTCCGGCGCCCGGCGCGGACGTCTGGGGCTCGCGCTGCTGCTCGGGAGCCTCGCGCTGGGCAGTGC
>NZ_JBEXSH010000722.1:0-4749 GCF_040613555.1 Streptomyces sp. NPDC006265 | reverse complement strand
GGACCACTGGGCCGACGGTGGTTCGGCGGCCTGCGCCCGGGCCGGCCGGGTGGCCCGGGCTCAGGGCGTGCGGCTCGTTCGGTGCGAGGTCGCCGGGGAGATCTCGGACGTGACGGTGGCGTCGGGACGGGGGCCGTTCACGGCGGAGGTCAGGGCGCGGGCGGGGCCTCCGACGGCTCGCCCGGCGGCCGCTCATGTGCCTCGTCCACCGTTTCCTCCTCCCCCTGAGCGCTCTCCTTCTCCTCGGACGCATCCTTCTCCTCCGGAGCCCCCTCCAGCAGCACCGTGAGGAGCCGCACGGCCCCCTTCTTGTGCAGCGGGTCGTTGCCGTTGCCGCACTTGGGGGACTGGATGCAGGACGGGCAACCGGCGTCGCACTCGCAGGAGGCGATGGCCTGGCGGGTGGCGGTCAGCCAGGTGCGGGCGGTGTGGAAGGCGCGCTCCGCGAAGCCCGCGCCACCCGGATGGCCGTCGTAGACGAAGACGGTGGGCAGGAGCGTGTCGGGGTGGAGCGGGATCGACACGCCGCCGATGTCCCAGCGGTCGCAGGTCGCGAAGAGGGGCAGCAGGCCGATCGACGCGTGCTCGGCGGCGTGCAGGGCGCCTCCGAGGACCTCCGGGTTGATCCGGGCCCGGTCCAGCTGGTCCTCGGTGACGGTCCACCACACGGCGCGGGTGCGCAGCGTACGGGGAGGGAGGTCGAGTTTGGTCTCGCCGAGCACTTCACCGGTGATGAGCCGTCTGCGGAGGAAGGAGACGACCTGGTTGGTGACCTCGACGGAGCCGTAGCAGAGGCGGCCGTCGCCCCACGGGATCTCGACATCCGTCTCAAGGACGGAGATGGACGTCGTGTCGCGGGCGACCGTGGAGTACGGCGGGGCGGCCTCCTCGACGAGGGCGACGGAGTCCTCCAGGTCCAGCGACCGCACCAGGTACGTGCGGCCCTGGTGGAGGTGGACCGCCCCCTCGTGCACCGTCGAGTGCGCGGCGCCGGAGTCGACCGTGCCGAGCAGCCGGCCCGTGCCGGTCTCGACGACCTGGATCGGGCGCCCGCCCTCCCCGCGGATGTCCGTCAGATCGGCGGCGCGCTCGCGGCGGGTCCAGTGCCAGGCTTTGGTGCGGCGGCGCAGCAGCTTCGCGGCCTCCAGCTGGGGCAGGAGGCCCTCGCTGGCAGGTCCGAACAGGGCGAGGTCCTCGTCCGTCAGGGGCAGCTCAGCGGCGGCCGCGCACAGGTGCGGGGCCAGCACGTAGGGGTTGTCGGGGTCGAGGACGGTCGATTCGACGGGCTGGTCGAACAGGGCCTCGGGGTGGTGGACGAGGTAGGTGTCCAGCGGGTCGTCGCGGGCGACCAGGACGGCCAGCGCCCCCTGCCCGGACCGTCCGGCCCGGCCCGCCTGCTGCCACAGGGAGGCACGCGTGCCCGGGTAGCCGGCGATGACGACCGCGTCGAGGCCGGAGATGTCGATGCCGAGTTCGAGGGCGTTCGTCGCGGCGAGGCCCAGCAGTTCACCCGAATGGAGGGCTTGTTCGAGAGCGCGGCGTTCCTCGGGGAGATAGCCGCCCCGGTACGCCGCGACACGCCGGGCCAGCGACCGGTCGACCTCGGCCAGACGCTCCTGGGAGATGACCGAGATCAGCTCGGCGCCGCGCCGGGAACGGACGAAGGCGACGGAGCGCACGCCCTGCACGGTGAGGTCGGTCAGCAGGTCGGCGGCCTCGGCGGTGGCCGTGCGGCGCACGGGAGCGCCCTTCTCGCCGTGCAGCTCGGTCAGCGGCGGTTCCCAGAGGGCGAACACCAGTTCACCGCGAGGGGAAGCGTCGTCGGCCACTTCCAGGACCGGCACGCCGGTGAGGCGGCGGGCGGCCACCGCGGGCTCGGCGGCGGTCGCGGAGGCCAGCAGGAACACGGGCGACGCGCCGTAGCGGGCACACAGACGGCGCAGCCGGCGCAGCACCTGGGCGACGTGCGAGCCGAAGACGCCGCGATAGGTGTGGCACTCGTCGATGACGACGTACTTCAGCGCCTTCAGGAAGGAGGACCAGCGGGGGTGGGACGGCAGGATGCCGCGGTGCAGCATGTCCGGGTTGGTCAGGACGTAGTTGGCGTACTGGCGGATCCACTCGCGTTCCTCGAACGGAGTATCGCCGTCGTACACGGCTGCGCGCACGGAATTGCCCAGCGGATGTGAAAGTTCCTTCACGGAGCGGTACTGGTCCGCCGCGAGAGCCTTCGTGGGAGCCAGGTAGAGGGTGGTCGCGCCGCGGCCGTTCGGGGCCTCCGCGCCCTCCAGAAGGGTGGAGAAGACCGGTACGAGGTAGGCCAGGGACTTGCCGGAGGCCGTGCCGGTGGCGACGACGACCGACTCGCCGTCCAGGGCGTGCTCGGCCGCGCGTGCCTGGTGGGCCCAGGGATGCTCGATGCCCGCGGCTCGCACGGCCGCGACGACCTCGGCGCGGATCCGGTCCGGCCAGACGGCATGCCGACCCTCACGCGGGGGCAAGTGCTCCGTATGAGTAATGCGAGAAGCCCTGCTGGGGCCGGACGCGAGCCGGTCCAGGACCGCGCCCGGCGCGGGTCGGGAGGCGGGGTCCGGCGGGGTTCGATCGGATCGGTGATTCTTGGCCATCGGCACCGAGTGTGTCACTGGCGTGACGGACAATGGAGCCAAGGCGTCGTGCACGCCTGCCGGTAAGTGATTGAATGCCATCGCGGCTGGCGAAGCGTCCAGGGGCTGAAGCCGAATGCCCCTAGGGCGACCGCTCGATAGCAAGGTGCTGGAGGATCCGTGGACCTGTCCCTGTCGACCGAAACCATGGGCGATCGCACGATCGTCAGGGTCGGTGGCGAAATCGACGTATATACCGCGCCCAAGTTGCGCGAGCAGTTGGTCGAGCTGGTGAACGACGGCAGTTTCCACCTTGTCGTCGACATGGAGGGCGTGGACTTCCTCGACTCCACCGGGCTCGGCGTACTGGTCGGCGGCCTGAAGCGCGTGCGTGCCCATGAGGGCTCCCTGCGCCTGGTCTGCAACCAGGAGCGCATTCTGAAGATCTTCCGTATCACCGGCCTCACCAAGGTGTTCCCGATTCACACCTCGGTCGAGGAAGCGGTTGCGGCCACCGACTGACACCGGTCCCGGGCCGAGCGCCCGGGCCGGCCGTCGTTCGGCAGAAGTGAAGACCCAGGGGGCCCGGGCTTTCGGCGGCCCGGAGCCTCTCGACAGCACGCCCGTAGTTGCGAGGGGGATGCATGGCCACCGTTGAGCTCCGCTTCAGCGCGCTGCCCGAGCATGTCAGGACCGCCCGGCTGGTGGCGGCAGCGGTGGCGCGCAGGGCCGGAGTGGACGAGGCGGTCCTCGACGAGGTCAGGCTCGCCGTCGGCGAGGCGTGCACCCGAGCCGTCGGACTGCATCAGACCGGCGGGATCTCGGCACCGGTGAAGGTGCTGTTGATCGAGGAGGAGAAGCAGTTCTCCATCGAGGTCGGCGACGAGGCCCCGCACGCGGTCTCCGGTGAGCGCGCCTCCGGGGCCGGACCCGGAGGCGCCGACGGGGAGGCCGACGAGGACGAAATGGGCCTCGCGGTCATCAGCGGACTCGTCGACGACGTCGAGGTCAGCGCGGGAGAGCACGGCGGGCTGATCAAGATGACCTGGCCGACCACGCCGCCGCCGACGATTCTGGTCTGACCCCGCCACCGCGCGCACCGTTCCTGACGAAGGGCCCCACCCGTGGGGCCCTTCGTCATGTGCGGGTGTCAGTGCTCGCCTTTACAGTAGTTCCTGTGTCGAACATCGCGTGAATTCGTTCACGATCATTCGCGCGCCCTCCGGCAGCCTCAGAATGCTTTCAGGGCATTACTTCGGAACGCCAATTCCGTTTATCGCGCTCTGTTTTGATCAGGTTCCGGTACCTACAATCCCGTCCACATCTTGAGCTCAGCCCAAGCGTCAAGGAGGACGAATGGCGGGGCTTTCCCTCTCACAACAGTCGGGCCATCCCACAGACCTCGCAGCCGCCGTACTGACCGATGGCAACCGCGTCCTCATCGTGGTCATCGCGGTCGTCGCACTGGCGGCCCTGGTGCTCGCGGGGGTCCTGGTACGCCAGGTACTCGCGGCAGGCGAGGGCACCGACAGCATGAAGGAGATCGCGGCAGCGGTGCAGGAAGGCGCGAACGCCTATCTCGCCCGTCAGCTGCGCACGCTCGGCGTATTCGCCGTGGTCGTGTTCTTCCTGCTCATGCTGCTGCCCGCGGACGACTGGAGTCAGCGTGCCGGACGGTCGGTGTTCTTTCTGATCGGAGCGGCGTTCTCGGCAGTCACCGGCTATATCGGCATGTGGCTCGCCGTACGCAGCAATGTGCGTGTCGCCGCGGCGGCGCGTGAAGCCACTCCGGCTCAAGGCGAGCCGGAAAAGGATCTGACCACGGTCTCGCACAAAGCGATGAAGATCGCTTTCCGCACGGGCGGTGTGGTCGGCATGTTCACGGTGGGCCTCGGCCTGCTCGGCGCCTCCTGTGTGGTGCTGGTGTACGCGGCCGACGCGCCCAAGGTGCTCGAGGGCTTCGGTCTCGGGGCCGCGCTGATCGCGATGTTCATGCGTGTCGGTGGCGGCATCTTCACCAAGGCCGCCGACGTCGGCGCCGACCTGGTCGGCAAGGTCGAACAGGGCATTCCGGAGGACGACCCGCGCAATGCCGCGACCATCGCCGACAATGTGGGCGACAACGTCGGCGACTGCGCGGGCA
>NZ_JBEXSH010000721.1:0-4757 GCF_040613555.1 Streptomyces sp. NPDC006265 | reverse complement strand
CCGGCACCCTCAACGTCACTACGAACCCTTCCTCGCCCGGCCCGGCCTCGAGGGAGCCGCCCAGCAACTCGGCACGCTCCCGCATGCCCAGCAGACCGTACCCGGCGCCCGTCCCGGTCAGTTCGCCCGGCGAGCCGCCCGAGTCCCGCACGTCCAGGGTCACTTCGCGCGGACGGTAGTCGAGCCTGAGCCGCACCTTGGCGCCCGGGGCGTGTTTGCGGACATTCGTCATAGCCTCCTGCGCCACTCTGCGTACGGCCTGGGACGCCTCGGTCGACAAGGCCCTGCGGTCACCCGTGACGGTGATATCGGCGCCTCCGGCCGTGCCCACGAGCTCGTTCAGGAAGTCCTCCAGTGGGGTGAGATCCCCGCGCAGGGCGGAGAGCGCCTGCCGGGTCTCGGAGAGGCCGCCCCGCGCCATCTCCCGTGCCGCGACCACGCGTTCGTGGATCTGCTCCCGTTCCCCTCCCCGCTCGATCAGCAGCCGGGCCGCCTCCAGGTACACGAGCTGGGCCGAGAGGCTGTGCGCCAGCACGTCGTGGATCTCCCGGGCCATGCGGGCCCGTTCCGCGAGCGCGGCCGTCTCCGCCTCGGCCGCGCGCGCCGCCCGCTCCTGGGCGAGGAACCGCTGGGCGCTGCCGCGGGCCTCGGCGTCGAGGCGCAGCGTGTAGCCGGCCAGGGCGATGCCGATGCCGGTGACCACGGTCGTCAGCACGTCGTCGTTGTTGACGAACCCGTACGCGCCGAGTGCCACTGCTGCGGCGCTCAGGGCTGCCGCAGGCGGCAGCCGCTCCAGCGCCGAGACGGCGCAGCCGCACCACATCACCAGGGCAGCGCCGGCGAATCCGGACAGCTGGGCTGCGAGGGCGATGACCTCCAGCAGGGCGAGCGAGGCCAGCGACGGCCACAGACGGTGCCGGAGCGTGGTCCGGAAGAATGCCCAGGCGAGCAGTGCCGCCAGCAGGACTCCCGCAGCACCGGCCGCCGCCTTCCAGCTGCCCGCGTGACTGTCGGCGAAGGCACCCCACAGCAGCAGTCCGAGGACCAGCGTCCGCACCGTCCAGGCCAGCAGACACCGGGAGCGCGAGAGCCCCTCCCGGCTGAGCGCTTCCCGGGAAGGCCAGCGTGTCCAGACGTTCCCCTTCACACGCGCTACCTCCCCACGGACCAGGCCGTGCCGTCACCGTACGCCGCGCTCGAAGCCGCGCCCGGGCGCAGGGACTGCCCACGCCAGGCCAGGATTCCGGCCCGGACGAGCAGGGTGCCGGCGAGCCCCAGCAGCAGGGCGGAGCTGTCCTGGTGCACGCCCACCGCCGCACCGAGGGCGAAGAGACCGGCGCGCAGACCGATTCCGACGGCCCAGACGGCGACGCTCGCCGAGCTGCTCCTGCTCCAGACAGTGCCCTCCGGCTCCGCCCAGATGCGGGTGGTCCAGGCCCAGCCGGCACCGGTGGCCAGGCCGATGAGCAGCTCGGCGCCGAGCAGAAGCGCCGAGGCCATGTGGTGATGGGCGTCGAGCAGGTCGGGCTCGCGCAGCGTGAGGACGACCAGGATCACGGGCAGGAGCCACCAGCGGCGTTCGCTGTCGATCCGGCGCGTACGGAACTGCCGGGCTATCACCACGACGGCAACGAGCACGATCAGCGACGCGTCGATGAGCCCGGACATCACAGCCTCCGTGAGCGAGAAGGGGGTACCGGCAGCGGGCGCTGCCGACGCCTTCGATGCTACGGAAATCGCCAGGTCAGGGGATCGGAGTGTGGGTGGATCACGGGTGGATCCTCGGCCGTGCGTCTCTCCACCCGGGGGTGGAGAGACGCCTTGGCGCGGCTGGGACGGTGCACAGGCACCTCAAGCGTGCCGGACCGCGTTGCGGCACCGACCGGGTCCCCGAACCGCCCGACCGTACCCGGCGGCAGCCGGGTGCCGCGGCTACGCGTCGATCCGCGACCGGTCCAGCGTCGCCGCCGAGTTGGAGATGAACTCCTTGCGCGGCGCCACGTCGTTGCCCATCAGCAGGTCGAAGACCTGCTCGGCGGACTCCAGGTCCGAGAGGTTGATCCGGCGCAGGGTGCGGTGGCGCGGGTCCATCGTCGTCTCGGCCAGCTGGTCGGCGTCCATCTCGCCGAGGCCCTTGTAGCGCTGGATCGAGTCCTTGTAGCGGATGCCCTTGCTCTGGAACTCCATGAGCTTGTCGCGCAGTTCGCGGTCCGAGTACGTGTAGACGTACTTGTCCTGGCCCTTCTTCGGCTGGATGATCTCGATGCGGTGCAGCGGCGGCACCGCCGCGAAGACCCGGCCGGCCTCGACCATGGGCCGCATGTAACGGTGGAACAGCGTCAGCAGCAGGGTGCGGATGTGCGAGCCGTCGACATCGGCGTCGGTCATCATGATGATCTTGCCGTAGCGGGCGGTGTCGATGTCGAAGGTCCGGCCCGAGCCGGCTCCTATGACCTGGATGATCGCGCCACACTCGGCGTTCTTCAGCATGTCCGTCACGGACGACTTCTGAACGTTGAGGATCTTGCCGCGGATCGGCAGCAACGCCTGGAACTCGGAGTTCCGGGCGAGCTTCGCCGTGCCGAGCGCGGAGTCACCCTCGACGATGAAGAGCTCGCTCCGGTCGACGTCGTCGCTGCGGCAGTCGGCCAGCTTGGCGGGCAGTGAGGAGGATTCCAGGGCCGTCTTGCGCCGCTGCGCGTCCTTGTGCTGCCGCGCGGCGATGCGCGTACGGGCCGCGGCGACTGCCTTCTCCATCACGACACGGGCCTGCTGGGCGGCGTCCCGCTTCGTGGACGTCAGGAACCCCTTGAGTTCCTTGGAGATCACCGTGTTCACGATGCGGCGTGCCGCCGAAGTCCCGAGGACCTCCTTGGTCTGCCCCTCGAACTGCGGCTCGGCCAGGCGCACAGTCACGACCGCCGTCAGGCCCTCCAGTGCGTCGTCCTTGACGATGTCGTCCTCGGCGACACGCAGCAGCTTCTTTGCGCGGAGCACCTCGTTCATCGTGGCGGCCACGGCCTGCTCGAAGCCGGCGACATGGGTGCCGCCCTTGGGCGTGGCGATGATGTTCACGAACGACTTGAGGATCGTGTCGTATCCCGTGCCCCAGCGCATCGCCACGTCGACATCGAGCTCACGGGTGACCTGGGTGGGGGTCATCTGACCGTGCTCGTCCAGAACCGGGACGGTCTCCTTGAAGGTGCCCTGCCCGGAGAAGCGGAGGACGTCGCAGACCGGCTTGTCGTTGGCCAGGTACTCGCAGAACTCGCTGATCCCGCCGTCGAAGCGGAAGGACTCCTCGCCCTTGCTGCCGCCCTCGCCGAGCCCGTATTCGTCGCGCACGACGATGGTCAGGCCGGGCACCAGGAACGCGGTCTGCCGCGCGCGCTGGTGCAGCGTCTCCAGATTGAGCTTGGCGTCCTTGAGGAAGATCTGGCGGTCGGCCCAGTACCGCACGCGCGTGCCAGTGCGGGTCTTCGGGACCTTCTTGGCCTTGCGCAGACCACTCTTGGCCTCGAACTTGGCCTCCGCGCCGTTCCCCGCGAAGGCGCCGGGCACACCGCGCCGGAAGCTGATCGCGTGGGTGTGGCCGCTGCGGTCCACCTCGACGTCCAGCCGGGCGGACAGGGCGTTCACCACGGAGGCGCCGACGCCGTGCAGACCGCCGGAGGCGGCGTAGGAGCCACCTCCGAACTTTCCGCCGGCGTGCAGTTTGGTCATGACGACCTCGACACCGGAGAGGCCGGTCTTGGGCTCGACGTCGATCGGGATGCCCCGGCCGTTGTCCCGGACCTCGACCGAGCCGTCGTCCTGAAGGATCACCTCGATGTGGTCGCAGTACCCGCCCAGGGCCTCGTCGACGGAGTTGTCGATGATCTCCCAGACGCAGTGCATCAAACCACGGCTGTCGGTCGACCCGATGTACATACCCGGGCGCTTGCGTACGGCCTCGAGCCCCTCGAGGACGAGCAGGTGCCGCGCGGTGTAGTTGGAACCGTCCCGGTCTGCTCCTGCCAGCAGAGCTGTGGACGGCACGGACGTCTCGGCGGTCACGCGGTTCGCTCCTCGCTGAATTTCAGATGGGGCCCTCATGGGTAAGGGCACGGCTTCAGTCACCGGTGAGAGGGTACCGAGGCCTGGTAGAGCCGTTGTAACGCCACCCTCGTCGAAAACTCACACTAGTCCACAGTCGTATGCATGTTCGATCCCTCGATGGAGTGAAGTACACATCACGTTCCCTTCCAGGCATGAACCATTTAGGCTCCGGGCACGTCCTCATGAACAACCGGCAACCCAGCCGGGAGGACCGACCACCGATACAACGCGAAGCCCCGTAAGACACATAGACACGCAATACGGCACATTCGCCGCCAACCGGCAGCAGACAGCCGCCTCGCAAAGATTCTTTCGAGGAAAAGCCACGAGCGGGAACGTTTTGGGGCTGGTTGGATGTTGACCCTGGTACGACAGCTCGTCGAGCTAGAGAAGAGGCGACGTGACTACTGTTCTGACCCCTGCGAGCCAGCTGACGGCCGCTGATCGCTGCGACCGCTGCGGCGCCCAGGCGTACCTGCGCGTCGTCCTGCTCAGTGGCGGAGAACTGCTCTTCTGCGCCCACCACGGCCGCAAGTTCGAGCCGGAACTCAAGAAGATCGCCGCTGAGATACAGGACGAGACGGAGCGGCTCACGACCGTTCCCGCGAACGCCTCCGAAGAAGAGCGCTGAGACCTCGCGTCCGACGACGAGCCAGCCC
>NZ_JBEXSH010000720.1:0-4758 GCF_040613555.1 Streptomyces sp. NPDC006265 | reverse complement strand
GTCCTTCGCCAGCGCGGGACACGTGCCACCGCTGCTGCGCCACGCCCGGCACCACGCCGCCGTCCTCGAGGTCGAGCCCGGCCCGCTGCTGGGCACCGGGGCGGTCCTGGTCGTCACGCTTGCCGAGGCCTGCCGGGCCATGGACGAGCGCCGGGCCGTCATGGCCGTGCTCGCCGTCCGGCCGAGGTCTTGCCGGAGTCCCGCAGGCCGGGGAACAGGGCCCGGGCGTGCTCGGGGTCCGGTGAGACGAAGACTCCTTCCGCCGCCACCAGGACCGTGGCGGGGTCTTCCTCGGTGGTGATCGAACCGGCCACGTACACCTTGCGTCCCTCGGTGCCGGTGACGTGGGCGAGCACCCGCAGCGGGGCTTCCAGCGGCACGGGGCGCTGGTAGCGCATCTGGAGGGAGACGGTCATGCCGGGCATGCCCGCGGTGGCGCACGCCCAGCCCATCGACTCGTCCAGCAGCATGGCGCTGATGCCGCCGTGCCCGTAGCCGGGCGGCCCTTCGTGGGCGATGCCGAGCACACAGGTGCCCGCCACGCCGCCGTCGAGCCGCGTCACCTCCAGGGGCGGCGCGAGCGGGCTGCCGGTACCGGTGACGGGGCTGTACATCCGAACCCCGTCCGGAAACTCGTCCACCACAGGGATGTCCGCGCGTGCGCGGCGCTGCCCGGTCAGTTGTGCGGCGAGCCCGCGGACGCCCTCCGCCACGCGGAGCAGGGCATCCGGTGCGGCTGTGGTGCGGACGGTCGCGTCGACCAGAGCGCGCACCTCGTGGCCGAGAGCGGAGACCGCCGTGCGTCGCCGGTGCACTCCCTCCTCGGCCGGTTGCTCAGAAGGGGCAGGGGTGGCGGAGTGGCGCGGAAAGGGCGAGTTCATCGGGCTTCTCGTTGCATGGCCGCGTTCTGCGGCCGGGGTGGGGTGGATCGATTCGGGCTCGGGCGGGTGCGGTGCCCGCCGCGCGCTGCTCATGCGCCGAGCGCGGTCCGCACGGCGTCGGCCTTCTCCTCGGTGAACACCCCGGTCTCGAGCAGGGAGAGCACGGACAGGACGGTGCCGCGCGAGCCCCAGCTGCCCTCGTCGATCACGCGGAAGGTCACCCACCAGGCCGGCGACGGCTCCGGCAGGCCGCAGGCGTCGGCGAGCGCGGTCAGGACGCGCTCGATGACCTCCTTGCGGACGTCCCGGTGCCAGTCGCCGTCCATGACCGTCACGTCGATCACCATCGCATCGGCTTCCGGTCCCGCATCCGCCAGCAACCGGCCGCCGATGGCCATCATGTCCGGCTCGCGCTCGGTGAAGTGCACCTGGAACCCGACCCGCGCGGCCGGGGCGAACTGACCCACCTCGGGCACCAGTACGGCGTCCGTCAGCGTCCCGGCGAGCTCGCGGCGCCGCTCCGGGCTGAGGCGGCCCTTGGGGCTGTTCACGGTGATGACCGTCATGACTCTCCGACTCTCTCTATGACAACTGTTATAAGCCGAGCTTACATGGCGCTATAACAGGTGTCATAGCCCAGGGGGCCGGATCACCAGGCGAGCTCGCCGTGGCGGTCGCGAAAGGTCCCGGTCGGCCCGTCCGCCTCGAGGGTGGCGAGTTCGACGATCGCGTCGGTCCCCTCGGTCACCGTCTGCGGGCCGCTGTGTCCGTTGAAGTCGGTCGCGGTGTAGCCCGGGTCGGCCGCGTTCACCTTCATGTCCGGCAAGGACTTCGCGTACTGCGTGGTCAGCATGGTCACGGCAGCCTTCGACGCCGTGTAGAGCGGCGCGACGGCCCGCCCCTCGACGCGCTCGGGGTCGTGGGTGGCCGCGAACGACCCCATGCCGCTGGACACGTTGACGATGACCGGGTTCGCCGACGTGCGCAGCAGAGGCAGGAACGCGTGCGTCACCCGGACGATCCCGACGACATTGACCTCGAACACCTCGCTCGCGTCGGCTGCCGTGATCCGGTCGGCGGGACTGTGGGTCCCGAAGACACCGGCGTTGTTGATCAGGACGTCGATGCCCCCCTCGCGTGCCCCGATGTCGGCGGCGGCCGCGGCCACCGACGCGTCGTCCGTCACGTCGATCCGGATGAACCGGCCACCGAGTGCGTCGGCGGCCGTCCGGCCGCGCTCCGGATCGCGAGCACCGAGGAGGACGGTGTGCCCGGCCTCGATCAATCGGCGGGCGGTCTCGTACCCGAGGGACTTGTTGGCTCCTGTGATGAACGTTGTCGTCATGCGTTCACCTTCGGCCCGTGCCGAGAGGACAACCAGTGCCCTCCGTGACGGTAGGACAGTCAGGACGAGGGCGCGGTCGGTCCGCACGTCTCGGCCCGCAAGACCGTCATGCACCCCGAGGCCGGCGAGGTGACGTGCGACTGCGACGTGCTCACCGTCCCGGGCAGCGACATCCGCCTCATCGTCTACACGGTGGCCGCGGGCTCCGCCGATGCGGAGAAGCTGGATTTCCTGCGGGTCACGAGCGGCGTGCGCACCGGCGGTTCCTCGCCTTCCGGGCCCGCTCTGTTCTCCAGGCCCTGACGACCGGGCCGGAGCGCGGGTGTCGGCCACCGCTCCTTGCCGGTCCCTGCCCGGCAGTCACCGGGAGACGTCCTCGACGATGCGGGTGGCTGCGGCCCGGCCCTCGGGCGTGGGGTCGGCGGGTGGACATGCACGGCGCCCGCACAGACCGTCACCTCCAGCGGTGTCCTCCCGGCGGCGCGCTCACGCAGGCGGCACACGTCCGGGTAGAGACGTCGCGGGTGCCGATGAACACGGACATTGGCGCGAGGCCCTTCAGCGAGCCGGCGACCGGGCTCAGACGCGGGTCGGCCGGGTCGTCGCCGTCCGCCCGGGCACGGCCCATCTCGACCAGGCCTTCCGGTGTCAGCCACGGGTCGTGCGGTGCGACGGCCCGCACCGCGGGATGGCTGAGCGTGAGGTCGAGCCAGGGGGAGATCAGAGCGATCCGGCGGGGCTGCGGCAGGCCCGCGGCCGGGAGTTCCCGGGCGGCGCCGAGCGCGAGACCGGCGCCGGCGGAGTCACCGGCGAGTGGGTGCCGCTGCGGCGGGCAGGTGCTCCGACAACGCCGGTACACCTCGGTCACCAACGGATAGGCCTCGCGGTAGGTGTGCCGCGGAGTCAGGCCGTACAGAGGCACCTCGGCCCGGACGCCTTCGTCGGCCGGCGCCCCGACCAGGGACCAGTGCTGTCCGGTGATCTCGCTGGTGTACGCCCCGCCGCGCACGTACACGGCACCGCGAGCGGCCGAATTCTGTCCCGGGCGCGTGCCGCCGTCGAGGAGCGCGGCTTGGCGGTGATCCGCAGGTACCGGGCGACGGCGTGCATCGCGAGACTCATCCGCACCTCCGGCAGCGATGAAGGGCCGGCGTATCCGCAGTCTCCGATCGAGGCGCCTGCGGATACGCGGTGACGGCGGCGCCGTGCGACCCATGCCTGCCGAGGCGGTGCCGGGGTACCCGGCGGTGCACGAGTTCGTGTGTGGACGCAGGAGAGGGGACCGGGGCAGTGGCGGTGAAGGCGATGGGGTGGGCGCACTCCTTCCGTATGTCCGAAGGAGTACGAGCAGGGCGGGAGTGGACCCGCAGGCGTCTCGAGACCCTGCCCCGGGCGGCTGCCGAGCCGGACACGGTGGACGCCATCGTGCTGGCGGTGTCCGAACTGATCACCAACGCACACATCCATGCGCACAGCGACGCGCACCTGGTCCTCACCTGGGACGGCGACTGCCTTCATGTCAGCGTCCACGACGAGGACCCGACGCTGCCGCGCCAGCGCGATCCGGAGCCGGGCGAGGTCTCCGGCCGCGGAGTGGCGATCGTGCGCAGGCTCGCCGACGAGTGGGGGATGAGGTGCCAGCGGCACGGCAAGACGGTGACGGCATGCTTCCGCCCCGCCGATCCCGCGGCAGATGCCGAAGCGGACACGGGCCCTCGGGGCGGCAGCAGCAGTTGAGTTCCGCTCACCGTCGAGGCCCGCTCCCGAAGGAGAAGTGCCGTGTACCTGGCAAGAGGAGCGAGTGGCGACGACCGTACGTCTGGCTCTGGGTCCTGGGCGCCCTCGCCCTGTACACACACTGCCGGATCGCGAAGCGCGTGCGCTGCTCGGAGCGGGACACGGAGAACCAGAACTTCACCAGCAGGATCCCGTCGTCCACCAGCATCCGTTCGAAGGCCGGGCACTGGTCGAGGAACGGCTCGTACTCGTCCTTGGAGCAGTAGCCCATCACGCGTTCCACGCCGGCCCGGTTGTACCAGGAGCGGTCGAAGAAGACGATCTCCCCGGCCGTCGGCAGATGCCTGATGTACCGCTGCGCCGCGTCACGCCCCTCGCACACGACGACCAGGCGTGCGCCGGTGTCCTTGACCCACCGCTGGAGCTTGAGCAGCTCTACCTGCAGGATGCGCTTGGTGCGCTCGTACTCCTTGCGGCTCACCTTGCGGTCGTAGGGATGGTTCTCCCGCCATGTCCGGATGGGGTGCCCGTCCCCGTCCAGCACGATCGGCTGCTCCCTCCGGCTGGTGTCCACGGTCAGCCCGTCCAGCAGCTTGTCCGCGTCTTCGGCGCTCATCACTCGACTCCCCGTCCCTCACCTGGTGAACGGGCACACGGGTGCCCCGCCCGGACCCACCCATGTGAGGTGCGAGGATGCCGACCGGCACGGACATCCCCGCCGGCCGCTCAGAGCGCGGTGCCCGTCTCCTCGGCCAGGGCCCGCACCAGACGGTCCTGGAACGCCTCGTCGTGGAC
>NZ_JBEXSH010000719.1:0-4759 GCF_040613555.1 Streptomyces sp. NPDC006265 | reverse complement strand
GGCCGGAAGACCAGACCGGACTCGAACAGCGCGAGGTCGTGCGAGCCGCGGCCGTCGTTGCGCCGCAGGGCGGTGAGCAGACCCGGCAGCAGCGACGTGCGCAGCGCGGGCTCCTCGTCGCTCAGCGGGTTGCTGAGCTTGACGACGCGGCGGGCCGGGTCGTCCGCCTCGAGGCCGAGCTGGTCGAAGACCTGCTCGCCGATGAACGGGTAGTTCAGCGCCTCGACGTATCCGGCACCGGCCAGGGCGCGGCCCACGCGGCGGTGCAGCCGCTGCCGGTCGGTCAGGCCGAGGCCCGCCGGGGGCTTGGGCAGCGTGGAGGGCAGGTTCTCGTAGCCCTCCAGCCGGATGACCTCTTCGGCCAGGTCGTTCGGGTCGGTGAGGTCGGGCCGCCAGGACGGGACGGTGACGATCAGCTCGTCCTGCCCGTACACGTCACAGCCGACCTCCTGGAGGCGGCGCACGACGGTCTCGCGGCCGTAGGCGACGCCCGCGACCTTGTCGGGGTGGTCGGCCGGGATGGTGACGGTGCGCGGCGCGGACGGGGCGAGGACCTCGGTGACACCGGCCTCGGCGGTGCCGCCCGCGAGCAGGACCAGCAGGTCGACGGTGCGCTGCGCGGCGGCCGCCGCGGCCTGCGGGTCGATGCCGCGCTCGAAGCGCCGGGACGCCTCGGAGGACAGCTTGTGCCGGCGGGCCGTACGCGCGATCGACACCGCGTCGAAGTGCGCGGCCTCGATGACGACGTCCGCCGTGGCGTTCTCCACGGCGATGGGGGTCCCCCCTGCTCGAGCGGAGTCGAGAGCTTGGGGGAGGTCGGCGATCTCCGTGTTGGCGCCGCCCATGACGCCGGCGAGCCCGATCGGGCCGCGGTCGTCGGTGATCACCAGGTCCTCGGCGTCCAGCGTGCGCTCGACACCGTCGAGGGTGATGAGCTTCTCGCCCGCCTCGGCCCGGCGCACCCCGATGGTGCCCTGGACCAGGCCACGGTCGTAGGCGTGCAGCGGCTGGCCGAGCTCCATCATCACGTAGTTCGTGACGTCGACGGCGAGCGAGATCGGGCGCATGCCGACCTTCTGCAGGCGGCGCTGGAGCCAGATCGGGGAGCGCGCCTCGGCGCTGAGGCCGGTCACCGTGCGGGCGGTGAAACGGTCACAGCCGACGGGGTCGGAGATCCGCACCGGGTAGCCGTACGCGTTCGGGCCGGGCACGTCGATCAGCGCCGGGTCGCGCAGCGGCAGGCCGTAGGCGATGGCGGTCTCGCGGGCCACGCCGCGCAGCGACAGGCAGTAGCCGCGGTCGGGCGTGACCGCGATGTCGAGGACCTCGTCGACCAGTTCCAGCAGCTCGACGGCGTCCTTGCCGATCTCGGTCTCCGGCGGCAGGACGATGATGCCCTTGGTACCGTCGTCGCCCATGTTCAGCTCGTCGCTGGAGCAGATCATGCCGCGTGACATCCGGCCGTAGGTCTTGCGCTCGGCGATCTGGAAGTCGCCGGGCAGGACGGCGCCGGGCAGGGCCACGACGACCTTGTCGCCCACGGCGAAGTTGCGGGCGCCGCAGATGATCTCCTGGGGCTCGCCGGTGCCGTTGGCCTGGCCGACGTCGACGGTGCAGAAGCGGATCGGCTTCTTGAAGTCCGTCAGCTCCTCGATCGTCGCGACCTGGCCGACGACCAGGGGACCCTTGAGGTCGGCGCCGAGCTGCTCGACGGTCTCGACCTCCAGACCGGCCGAAATGAGCTTGGCCTGCACGTCACGACCGGTCTCCGTCTCCGGCAGGTCGACGTACTCCCGCAGCCAAGAAAGCGGGACCCGCATCAGATCTCCATCCCGAACGGCCGGGTGAACCGGACGTCACCCTCGACCATGTCTCGCATGTCTTCGACGTTGTGGCGGAACATCAGCATCCGCTCGATGCCGAACCCGAAGGCGAACCCGCTGTACTTCTCGGGGTCGACGCCGCAGGCGGTGAGCACCCGCGGGTTGACCATGCCGCAGCCGCCGAGCTCGATCCAGCCCTCGGACGAGCAGGTGCGGCAGGGGCGGTCGGGGTGGCCGATGGACTCGCCCTTGCAGACGTAGCAGAGCATGTCCATCTCGGCGCTGGGCTCGGTGAACGGGAAGAAGTTCGGCCGCAGCCGGGTCTTCATGTCCGCGCCGAACAGGGCCTGGACCATGTGGTCCAGGGTGCCCTTGAGGTCGGCCATCGTCAGGCCCTCGTCGACCGCCAGCAGCTCGATCTGATGGAAGACGGGCGTGTGCGTGGCGTCCAGCTCGTCGGTGCGGAACACGCGGCCGGGGCAGACGATGTAGACCGGCAGCTCACGGTCGAGCAGCGCGCGGGCCTGCACCGGGGAGGTGTGCGTGCGCAGGACGACACCGGACCCGGACTCGTCGGTGCCCTCGGGGCCCTGGACGAAGAAGGTGTCCTGCATCTGCCGGGCCGGGTGGTCGGGCAGGAAGTTCAGGGCGTCGAAGTTGAACCACTCCGCCTCGGCCTCCGGCCCCTCGGCGACCTCGTAGCCCATGGCCACGAAGACGTCCGCGACCCGCTCCATCATCGTGGTGAGCGGGTGCCGGGCGCCGGACGGTACGCGGTCGTACGGCAGCGTGACGTCCACCGCCTCCTCGACGAGCACCCGTGCGTCCCGCTCGGCCTCGAGCTCCACCTGGCGGGCGGCGAGGGCCTTGTTCACGGCGCCGCGGGCCTGGCCCACGCGCTTGCCGGCCTCGGCCTTGGCGTGCGGGGGCAGGGCGCCGATCTCGCGGTTGGCGAGGGCCAGCGGGGAGGTGGGGCCGGTCTGGGCGACCTTGGCCTCGTGGAGCGCGTCGAGGGAGTCCGCGGCGGCGAAGGCGGCGAGCGCCTCGTCCCGCATGCGCTCGATCTCTTCCGGTTTCAACGTCTCGACCTCGACAGGGTCGTACGACTTATTCGGTGCCGACATCTCTTCCCGTGCTTCCGATTGGCTGGCTGAAGGTCCCCGTCACCGACTCGGACGGCCGCCTGAAGGGACACGAAGGTGCCAATGGCCGAGTCTAACGGGGTGGAGGTATGCGAATGCGCCCGTGGGGCTCAGGCGAGATAGGCCGGAGCGCTCACGGGCAACGTAAATCGGAACTCGGCGCCGGCGCCGGGGGCGCGGCCGACCGTGATGGTGCCGCCGTGGGCCTCGACGATGCCCTTGACGATGTAGAGCCCGAGGCCCGTCCCACCGCGCTTGCTGCCCCGCCAGAAGCGGGTGAAGACGCGGTTCATGGACTCCTCCGGGATGCCGGGCCCCTCGTCGCTCACCGTGACCGACGTGGCTGCGTTCTCGGCGTACTCGCCCTCGCGGAGGGACGCCGTGGCCGTGACGTCGATCGTGACAGTTCCCTCGCCGTGCCGCACGGCATTTTCCAGCAGGTTGCTGAGCACCTGGTCGATCTTGTCGGGGTCGGCCCACAGGTCGGGCAGCGGCTGCTGGACGCGCAGCAGGAACCGGTCGGCGGGCTGCCCCGCGGCGACGTAGGCCTGGATGTGCCGTCCCACGGCGGCGCCCATGTCGACGGGCTGGCGCCGCACCTCCAGCCGCCCGGAGTCGATGCGGGAGATGTCGAGCAGCTCGGCGATGAGCCGGGTGACCCGGTCGGCGTCGGCGTCGACGGTCTCCAGCATCAGGCGCTTCTGGTCGTCGGTGAAGCGTTCCCACTTGGCGAGCAGGGTGGCGGTGAAGCCCTTGACGGAGGTCAGCGGGGAGCGCAGTTCGTGGGCGACGGTGGCGATCAGCTCGGCGTGGCTGCGCTCGGTGCGGCGGCGGGCCTCGGTGTCGCGCAGGGTGACGACCAGGCGCCGGAGGGGGCCGGTGGGCCGGGTGCGGACGTAGCGTGCGCAGACCAGCACCTCACGGCCGCCGGGCAGGAGCAGGTTGCGCTCGGGCTGTCCGACACGGATGGCGAGGCCGCCGTACGGGTCGGTCAGCTGCCACCAGCGGCGGCCCTCCAGGTCCTCTAACGGCAGGGCCTTCTCCATGCGCTGCCCGAGGGCGTCCTTGGCGCGGACGGCGGTGATGCGCTCCGCGGCCGCGTTGAAGCAGATGACGTGACCCTGCTCGTCGGCGACGACGAGTCCGTCGGGCAGCTGGTCGGGGTCGATGCCGAGTCCGGCGGTATCACCGGGTGGCCGGGACGCGGCGGGCGGGCTCCCGGCGTCCTGGGCTCCCGGTGCGCTGCTCGTGCCGACACTCATCCCCGTACCCCACCTCCAAGGCTCCGCAGAGGGGTCCCTGAGCTGGTCACCCTACTAGTTCCCGGTGACGGAGCGGCACCCTCCGGGGGCGCGCTGTGCACGCGCCGACGCATAGAGACATACGGCGGCGGCGGTGGCGAGGTTCAGACTCTCGGCCTTCCCGTGGATCGGAACGCGCACGACGGCGTCCGTGAGGGCGCGGGTCTCCTCCGGCAGACCCCACGCCTCGTTGCCGAAGACCCAGGCGGTCGGCCCGCCCATGGTGCCCTTGTCGAGCTCGTCGTCGAGGTCGCGGTCGCCCGCGCCGTCGGCGGCGACGATCCGGACGCCGGCGTCCCGCAGCCTCTCGACGGCCTGCTCCACGGGGACGCCGACGGCGACGGGCAGGTGGAACAGGGAGCCGACGGAGGCGCGGACGGCCTTGGGGTTGTACACGTCGACGGAGGCGTCGGTCAGCACGACGGCCTCGGCCCCGGCGGCGTCGGCGCAGCGCAGCACGGTCCCGGCGTTGCCGGGGTCACGGACGTTGGCG
>NZ_JBEXSH010000718.1:0-4761 GCF_040613555.1 Streptomyces sp. NPDC006265 | reverse complement strand
AGCGTCGCGATGATCGAGAAGAAGAAGGTCAGCACCAGTGAGGGCGCCACCATCGGGATTTTGATCCGCAGCGCGATCTGCGTCGGCGTGGCGCCAGTCGGCTCCTTCCACGGCCTTCGCCTCGTCCGCGAGGCGGGCGAAGTCTGCGGACAGGATGCTGGGGTTGATCTGCGCGGCCATGTCCTAAGACTGTCATGCCCTCCGGGGCTTGTGGGCATCGGTCCCGGGTGGTCGGTTGGGTGCGGGCCGTACGTGACCGGTCGCGCCCACGCGGCGGAGCCGCCGATGTCACGGCCGCGCGCTCCTGCGGGGGCGCTTCCGCGAAGGGGGTCGGTATGAAGCAGGGCGTCGCGCATCTCGTCTGCGGGAGGCGGGCCAAGTGGCTCGTGCTGGTCTTCTGGGTGGTCGTGCTGTTCATCGCCGCGCCGTTCGCCATGAAGCTCACCGACGCGCAGGACAACGACGCCGCGTCGTGGCTGCCGGGGTCCGCGGAGTCGACGCAGGTGCTGCAGATCTCCGAGGACTTCCGGCCGGAGCAGATCCCGGCGGTGGTGATCTACGCACGGGAGAGCGGCCTGACGGCGCAGGACCGGGCGCAGATCGCCGAGGACGTGGGGCAGCTGAAGCAGCTGAGCGACCACGGCATCATCGGGGAGCAGACGCGGGGGCCGGTGTTCGACCGGCAGGCCGATCCGCGAGCGGCCCAGGTCTTCGTGCCGATCAAGATGGACGAGGAGGGCTGGGAGCGGATCTCACCCGCCGTGGACTCCATCCGGGACGACGTCGGTACGGGCAGCGACGGGATGACCGTGCACATCACGGGCCCGGGCGGCACGTCCGCGGACTTCGCCGAGGCCTTCGAGGGCATCGACTCGACCCTGCTGGTCTCCGCGATGGCCGTCGTCGTCGTCATGCTGCTCATCACGTACCGCAGCCTGACCCTGCTGCTGGTCCCCCTGGTCGCGGTGGTCTGCGCGCTGTTGACGTCACAGGCGCTGATCTACCTGCTGGCCGAGCACGCGGGTCTGACGGTGAACGGCCAGAGCTCCGGCATCCTCACGGTGCTGGTCTTCGGAGCGGGGACGGACTACGCCCTGCTGCTGGTGGCCCGTTACCGAGAGGAACTGCGGCGGCACGAGGACCGGCACGAGGCGATGGCGCTGGCCCTGCACCGCGCAGGTCCGGCCGTGCTGGCCTCCGGCGCCACGGTCGTACTGAGCATGCTGGTGCTGCTGGCCGCCGAGATGAACTCCACGAGCGGCCTGGGCCCGGTGGCCGCGATCGGCGTCGCCGTCGCCCTGGTGGCGATGATGAGCCTGTTCCCGGCCCTGCTGGTGATCTTCGGCCGCTGGATCTTCTGGCCGGTCGTCCCGCGCTACGGCAGCCCCGACCCGACCGAGCGCGGCGTCTGGGCCCGCACGGGCCGCCGTATCGCCCGCCGACCACGGATGATCTGGGCGGTGACGGCGCTCGCGCTGGCGGTCTGCTCCCTGGGCCTGATCCAGCTGCGCGCGGAGGGCATCGGCAACGCGGACGCGTTCACCGGGAAGCCGGACTCGATCACCGGGCAGGAGGTGTCGGCGCGCTACTTCCCGGCGGGCAGCGGTGACCCCCTGGTCATCGTCAGCAACCAGGCGCAGGCCGTGCAGGTGGGCCGTGCGGTCGCCGGGACACAGGGTGTGGTCCCCCAGTCCCTCGGCCTGCCGCCCGGCACCAGACCGGCTTTCGAGGGCAAGGTCCTCTTCGAGGCCACCATGACCGCCCCGTCGGACAGCGAGGCCGCCAAGCAGACGGTCGAGCGGGTGCGGGACGCCGTGCACGCGGTGCCGGACGCCGACGCCAAGGTCGGCGGCGGTACGGCGGCCCTGCTGGACATGGACAAGGCGACCACGCACGACAACGTGGTGATCATCCCGCTGGTGCTGGTGGTCGTCCTGCTGATCCTGTGCGGCCTGCTGCGGGCCCTGATCGCCCCGCTGCTGCTGATCGGGACGGTGATCCTTTCGTTCGCGGCGGCACTCGGCATCAGCGCGCTCGCGTTCCGGTACGTCTTCGACTACGCGGGCGAGGCGACCGACTTCCCGCTGTTCGTCTTCGTGTTCCTGGTCGCCCTGGGCATCGACTACAACATCTTCCTGACCACGCGCATCCGCGAGGAGGCGGCCCGCCAGGGCACCAGACCGGGCGTGGTCACGGGCCTCGCGGCCACCGGTGCGGTCATCACCTCCGCCGGCCTGGTCCTGGCCGGCACCTTCGCCGCCCTCGGCACCCTTCCGATGGTCGCCTTCGCCGAGATCGGTTTCACGGTCGCCCTCGGCGTCCTCATCGACACCTTCATCGTCCGCTCGGTCCTGGTGACGGCGCTGTTCCTGGACGTCGGGCCGAAGGTGTGGTGGCCGCACCGGCTGGCGCGCCACGACGGCGGGGCACCCGGCCGGGCGGCCGTGGGGGCGGGGGTCAGCCGGTCCGACGAATGAGCGCCAGATACATCGCGTCGGTCCCGTGCAGATGCGGCCACAGCTGCACGTCGGGCCCGTCGCCCAGGTCCGGTACGCCGGGCAGCAACGGCCGGGCGTCCATGAGGTCCGTGTCCGGGTGCTGCTTGAGCACGTCGGCGACGACGGCCCGGGTCTCGGCGAGGTGCGGCGAGCAGGTCGCGTAGCCCACGACACCGCCGACCCGCACGGACTCCAGGGCGGTGCGCAGCAGGCCGCGCTGGAGCGGCGCGAAGCCCTCCAGGTCCTGTGGGCGGCGCCGCCAGCGCGCCTCGGGGCGTCGACGCAGCGCGCCGAGGCCCGTGCACGGCACGTCGACCAGCACCCGGTCGAAGCTGCCGGGCCGCCACGCCGGACGCGTCCCGTCCGCGGCGATCACCTGGTACGGCCCCGGGTTGCCGTCCAGCGCCTTCGCGACGAGGCCCGCGCGATGGGTCTGCTTCTCGGAGGCGACGAGCAGGGCCCCTCGCTCCGCGGCGAGCGCACCGAGCAGCGCGGCCTTCCCGCCGGGTCCCGCGCACCCGTCCAGCCAGCGCCGGTCGGGTCCGTCCAGGGGTGCGTTGGCGAGGGCGATCGCGACGAGCTGGCTGCCCTCGTCCTGCACGCCCGCGCGCCCGTCCCGCACGGCCGTGATGGCGCCCGGCTCCCCGCCCTCGGTCAGCCGCACGGCATAGGGCGACCAGCGCCCCTGTACGGCGGCGTCCTCGTCGAGCAGTTCCTCCGCGGTGGCCCGCCCGGGCCGTGCCACCAGGGTCACCTCGGGCCGTTCGTTGTCGGCGCGGAGCAACTCCTCGACGCCGTCCCGCCCGCCGCCGAGGGAGTCCCACAGCGCGGACACGACCCACCGGGGGTGTGAGTGGACGACGGCGAGATGGTCCTCGGGATCCTCGTCGTAGGGCGGTGCGACCCGCTCCAGCCAGCCGTCGAGATCGTCCTGCGCGACCTTGCGCAGCACGGCGTTGACGAACTTGGCCCGCCCGTCGCCGAGCACGACCCGCGCCAGCTCGACGGTGGCGGACACGGCCGCGTGCGTCGGGATCCTCGTGCCGAGCAGCTGATGCGCGCCGAGGCTCAGAACGTCCAGCACCGGCGGGTCGACTTCGCCGAGCGGCCGGTCCACACACGATGCCAGAATCGCGTCGTACGTCCCCTGCCGCCGCAGCGTCCCGTACACCAGCTCGGTGGCGAGCGCCGCGTCCCGGGCGTCGAAGTCGTCGTTCTCGCGCGCCTTGCGCAACAGGGGCGGCAACACGAGGTTGGCGTAGGCGTCCCGTTCGTCCACGGCCCTCAGCGCCTCGAAGGCGAGGATGCGGACGGGGTCCTTCTTGGGCCGGCGGTAGGGCTTGCCTGACGTGCGGGCTCGACGGGGCTGTTCGCTCACGAAAAAGGTGCTCCGGGGGTGAGATGAAGTGCGCCGTCCAGCCTACGCCGCCGGGAGCAGGACGAAACCCGCGACGGGCACGAGCGCTACCGCAAGCAGGGCAGAGGAGAGCAGGGCAGGGCAGGGCAGGGCAGGGGGGCGGTGTCGGGCCGCGTCGTCGGCCCCGCCCCGGCGTCAGCCGCCGAGTCGCTCGCCCTCGGCGATCCGCACCCCGCGCGCCCAGTCCGCCGCCCGCATCGGCTTCTTGCCCTGGGCCTGCACCCACAGCAGCTCGACGCCGTAGGAGCCGGTGCCGACGTGGACGTTGTTCTTCCCGGCGGCGATCTGCCCCGGGGCGAGGCCCGTCCGGTCGGGCACGGGGGCGACCTGGATGAGCTTGAGGCGCTCGCCCCGGAAGGTGGTCCAGGCGCCGGGGGCCGGGGTGCAACCCCGCACCATCCGGTCGACGCGCAGCGCGGGCGCGCCGAAGTCGAGGTGCGCGTCCTCGACGTTGACCTTCGGGGCGAGGCTGATTCCGTCGGCCGGCTGCGGCACGGCCTTCAGCGTGCCGTCCTCGATCCCGTCCATGGTCGCCGCGAGCAACCCGGCACCGGCGAACGCCAGCCGGGTCAGCAGGTCCCCGCTGGTGTCGGTGGCCCGGATCTCCTCGGTCACCGTCCCGTACACCGGCCCGGAGTCGAGCCCCTCCTCGATCAGGAACGTCGACGCACCGGTGATCTCGTCGCCGGCCATGATGGCGTGCTGCACGGGCGCGGCGCCGCGCCAGGCCGGCAGCAGGGAGAAGTGCAGATTGACCCCGCGTCCGCTCACTGGCCTTCGGCCCCGAACGCGGATACCTCCGATACCTCGGCTTGCAGACCGGCGCCTTCGTCTTCACGGATCCAG
>NZ_JBEXSH010000717.1:0-4766 GCF_040613555.1 Streptomyces sp. NPDC006265 | reverse complement strand
GTAGCCACCGGCCGCAGGGCCGCCGAACGCGGCCGCCGGCATCGCGGAGCCGTAGCCGCCCGGCGGCGCGGGCGCCGGGGGTACCTGCCGCCGCCGCTCCTCCTCACGCCACCGCGCCAGTGCCCGGTCGTTCAGCGGGAACGACTGCAACTGCACGCCACCCCACACCTCCTCGCCCGTGACCTGCCCCTCGACGGTGGCGCCCAGGCCGAGCGGGACGGCCACGAACTGCCGGACCGTGCCCGTACCGGAGTTGATGCCGTCCAGCCAGGGCTGGCGGGGGAGCACCACATAGTTCTGCGGGCCACGCGCCGGGCGGTCGCTCCAGGGCCGGCCCGAGACCGCGCACACCTTGCCGACGCCGACCTGGAGCGCGGCAGGCTCCGAGGTGCCCGCGAAGCTCAGCCACATCGCCTCGCGCAGATACACCGGCAGCATCACACCGCCGCGCGCCCGCCACGCCTCGGGAACCCGGTCCGCGTAGTCGGCGACCCGTCGCACCGGGAACTCGCCGAGGCCCGGCGGCAGGGGGTGGGTGCCGGACTCCGGCAGGCGCAGGGTGCGGATGAGCCGCACGGCCACCCCGCCCGGCAGCCGCAGTGTGTTCCCGTCGATCCGCGCGGTCGTGTCGGCCATCGGCCCGCTCCTCGCATCCGGTGCCGGCCCCCTGCCGGCGTTCCCTTCAGCGAGAACGCCCGCCGAACCCCGCGCGGTTCCGCCACAACTGCTCGGTGACGCCCAACCGCTCCCGCAACCGCGTCAGACGGGGCATCCGAGCGCGCTGCTCGCGCGACACGCGGTCCAGTTCCTCGAACAGGCGCCGGGTGCGGTGCTCGGTGTCGAGTTCGTCGAGGATGCGGTTGACCTCGGTCAGGACGGCTCCCGGCAGCTGCCAGTGCGCGGGGTCGCGCTCGGCCTCCTCGCGCAGCAGCAGGGCCAGCTTGTCGCGGGTGCCCGCGGCAGTGTGCAGTTCGGCGGCGAGGCGCTCCTCCGCCGACTCTGCGCTCGCGCTGAGGTGCGTGGTGACCAGCACCGCGAAGCTCACCACGGCGTCGGCGATCTCGGACAGCAGCTGTTCCAGGGCGGCGCCCGTCTCGGCCTCGAACAGCGGCTCGGGCTCCCGCTCCTTGGCGAGGTCGGTGAGGGAGCGGGCGAGCACCCGCAGGACGACCGTGCAGATCTCCAGCGTGTCCAGGCCGGTGCGCATCACGACCCGGTGCAGCACGCTGTCCTGCACGCGCGGGTTGAGCCGCAGACTGTCCTCGGCCTGCCGCAGGGCCGCGTCCACCTCGACGATGTCGTGGTCCAGCCGTCGCGCCTCGTGCAGCTGCTTCTCCGCGCGCTCCACGGGCGTGCCGCCCGCGGCCTCCTCGCCCATGCGCAGCATCAGCTGCCGCAGCCGGCGGGCCAGGCCGTCGATCGACTCGCCCGCCTCCTCCACCCACACCGGCGGAGACAGCAGCAGATTGCAGGCGAGCCCGACGGACGCACCGATCAGGGTCTCCACCACCCGGGCCCAGGCGGTGTCCCCGACGGTGGTGACACCGAGGACGAGCATCGCGCTGATCGCGACCTCGGGTACGTACTCCTCCACGCGGACCAGCCGTCCCACGGCCAGTGACGCCACCAGCAGCAGCGCCAGGCTCCACCAGGTCAGGCCCACCAGCAGGCTGAACGCGATGGCGACCAGGACGCCGGTCACCACGGCGTTCACCCGCCTGAAGCCGTTGGTGATCGTGGCGTACAGCGTCACCTGGACTACCAGCAGTGCCGTCAGGGGAGCGGTGAGTGGGGCCGGCTCAGGGCTCAGGCGCAGCGCGATGACGTAGGCGATCGTCGCCGCGGTCGCGGACCGCAGCGTCTGGACGACCACGGGGTCACGACGCTTCCTCACGATCCGCTCGGCGCGCGCCGTCCACTCACGTACCTCTCGCATCCTCGGGCTGTTCCCCTTCCCGGCGCATCGAACGCATCCGTCGAACACATCCATGAAGGACGCTCATGAAGGACGTTAGCGCCCGGGGCAAACCCCGGGCGACCGAGGGGATCAGGCGTACACCTTGTCGAGGAAGGCGGCCAGATGGCCCGTGGTCCGCTCGATCTGCTCCGCCACCGTGAGGCTCTCCTCGAACCGGGACCCGGCCTCGAGCGCCTTCTTCCCGCGGATGTACAGGGAACAGGCGAGGTCGGTGCACATGTACGCCCCGACGGAGTTGCCCTCGCGCCCGGCCGCTCCCGCCTTCCGCGCCGTCATCAGCGCGACCCCGCCCCGCGGGTGCGTCGTCAGGCACAGCGAACACATGCTGCGGTGCAGGAACCCGCGCTGCGCGGCCTGGAACCGCATCGACACGCCGACGAGCCCCCCTGCCCGCTCGGTCACCAGATAGCTCCGGTCGGGCGCCCCAGGGTCCCGCCACCCGAGGAAGTCGAGATCGCCCCAGGGACGCTCGCCGAGGTCCCGGGGCACGGCCAGGCGCTTGGCCTCGCCCTTGGAGCAGTTGATGAAGGAGGTGCGGATGTCCTGCTCGGTGAGCGGCTGCACGGGGGACTCCTGAGAGTGATCGTCACAAAACCTAGGGGCCCTAGGTTTTGGGGCCAGGTCAGGTTAGACAGCCGCGACGCGGGGGGCCAGCGGATTTCCCTCCGGCCTCGTCGTCCGGGGCTTCCCGGTCGCGCGAGACGTCCGGGACCTCCGGCGGCCAGACCCCGGCCCTGAGCGCCCCGAGCGCGTAGGCCCGGGCCACCAGCTCCGTGCGGTTGGACGCGCCCCAGCGGGACGACAGCCGGCGCAGGTGGTAGGCCACGCCATCCGTGGTGAGGGCCGTTTCGCGGGCCGCCCGGGCCGTGGTGGCGCCGGCGGCCAGAAGTGCGAGGACGCGGGCCTCCATCGGTGTGACCCGGGCCTGTCCGGCGGGGGAGGGGGAGCGTTCGGCGTCCACCCGGAGCATCACGAGCCCGCGCACCCTGCTGCGGGCCGTGCCCGGCAGCGGCCACATGATCGGCGTCGACGTCGGCGGGACCCGGGTCCGCGTGGAGCTCTTCGACCTCACCCTCACCGAACTCGCCCGCGCCGAGCGCTTGCTGTCGCCGCAGCGGTACGAGGTCGAGGCCATCGTCGACCACATCCGCCACGGCATCGCCGAGGTGCTGGACACCGCGGGCCTCGCGCCCGAGCGGCTCCTCGGCGTCGGCATCGGCGTCCCCGGCGTCGTCGAACGCACCGCGGACCGCGGCGCGCTCGTAACGGTCAGACCATCGGCTGGGACGCCGTCCCGCTTGAGGCGCTGCTCCGCGCCGGTTCCCCGCTGCGGGACACCGTCCCGTACTTCATCGACAACGGCGCCAAGACGCTGGGCCAGGCCGAGATGTGGTTCGGTGCCGGACGCGGCGCCCGCAACGCCGTCGTGGTGCTGCTCGGCTCCGGCATCGGCGCGAGCCTCGTCACCCCCGACGTGGAGCAGGGCCGCGCGGTCGAGTGGGGGCACCTGACCGTACGCGTACGGGGCCGCCGCTGCCGGTGCGGGGCACTCGGTTGTCTGGAGGCGTACGCGGGCGCCGAGTCGCTGCTCGCCCGCTGGCGGGAGGAGGGCGGTCGCGTCCCGGACGGCACCGACGAAGAGACCGCCCTCACCACGATGCTCGCCGCGGCCTACCCGTCCGAGGGCGCTGCCGCCGACCCCGTCGCGCCGGCCGTCCTGGAGGAGACCGCCGAGTACCTCGGGGCGGGCCTGTCCGACCTGATCAACCTCTTCCAGCCCGAGCGCATCCTCATCGGCGGCCGGGCGGGTTCGGCGCTCGGCTCGCGCTTCCTGCCCGCGGTCCGCTGCCACACCATGTCGTACGCGCTGCGCCACCCGGCCGGGAAGGTGACCGTCGACCTCGGCCGGCTCGGGCCCGACGCGGTCACGGCCGGCGCCGCGATCCTGCCGCTCGCCGACTTCTTCGCCCGCGGCGGACGGCGCCCCGACCCGGCACCGGAGTACCCGCTCCCGGCCTGGCGCACGGCGCTTCAGGAGCGGATACCGCGCTGAGGTTTCGCCGATCACCGCGGAGGTACTCGCGTGGCGCCCGGACCGCAGAAGGGAGCACGCCGTGACCGACCACCGCCTCGAAGGACCCGGCGAGAACGGTGAGCCCGTCCCGCGGGACATGCCGGATCAGCAGGCCGACGACGGCGAGGACCCGTGGGAGGTCGCCCCGCGCTTCACGGGCACCGGCGAGAAGGACACGCACCAGAACGACGACGAGAGCGACGAGCCCCCCGACGACGTCCCCGACACGGACGAAGCGGGGACGGGCCGGCAGGGAGCACCGCACTCGGGGACGGTTCACCCCGAGCAGCCGGTGCCTGACGAGCCCTCCGCCTGAGGAGGGCATTTCACCGGGGGCCGCAGCCGGCTGTGGGGGTCGGCTGCGGCCCCCGGGCATGTCCCGGTCTCCCGGGAAACTGTCCCGGGAATGCCGGCGGGAAACTGTCCCGGGAATGCCGGTCGCCCGGGTCAGCCCACCTTGCGTCCCCGCATCGGCTCCGTGCGCGCCCCCGCCCCCTGCTGGAGGCCCAGCAGGAACTCCTCCAGCACCTCAGGCGCCGTGTGCTCCGGCCGCCAGCCGAGCTCCGTGCGCGCACGCGTGCAGTCCATCAGCGGAAGCCGCAGCACCGCGTCGAACAGGCCAATATCAAACTGTAGTAAAGGTCCCGGGGTCTTTCCGTCCTGCTGCGCGAAACGAGCATCTTTACTCGTAGTGCAATTTCACCGGGCCTATGG
>NZ_JBEXSH010000716.1:0-4766 GCF_040613555.1 Streptomyces sp. NPDC006265 | reverse complement strand
TTCGTACGGCCGGGTCAGCTGCGGTTGAGCTCGAACCAGACCACCTTGCCCGTGCTGAGCCGGGTCGCACCCCAGCGCCGGGCCATCCGGTTCACCAGGTACAGCCCGCGGCCGCCCTCGTCGGTGGCGCGTGCCTGGCGCAGCCGCGGCAGCTGCGGCACGTCGTCGCCGACCTCGCAGCGCAGCACGTCCGTGCGCAGCAGGCGCAGCGTCACCGGCCGCGAGGCGTACCGCACGGCGTTGGTGACGACCTCGCTGACGAGCAGCTCGACGGAGTCACTGAGCTCCTCCAGACCCCAGCGCTGCAACGCGCGCCGGGCCAGCCGGCGGGCACGGCCCGGGGCCGCGTCCTCCGGCTCCAGGAACCAGTACGCCACGTCGCTGGGCGCGATCCCGTCGAAGCGGGCGGCGAGCAGCGCGATGTCGTCGTCCCGGTCGCCCGGGCCGAGCATGTCGAGCACCTCGTCGCACAGCGCCTCCAGGGGCGGCGGATGGTCCGGCCCGGTGAGCTGCGCGACCGCGGCGAGCTTCTCCCGCAGCTGCTCGATGCCCGTCCACACATCGCGCAGCCGCGACTCGACCAGACCGTCGGTGTAGAGCAGCAGGGTCGCACCGGCGGGCGCGTCCAGCTCCACGGCCTCGAAGTCCACGCCGCCGACCCCGATCGGGGCACCGGCGGGCACGCGCAGCACCTCGGCACGGCCGCCCAGGTGCAGCAGGACGGGCGGCGGATGACCGGCGTTGGCGATGGTGATGCGGTGCGATACCGGGTCGTACACGGCGTAGAGGCAGGTCGCCATGCGGTCCACGCCGAGGCGCTGGGCCTGTTCGTCGAGGTGGTGCAGGACCTCCTGCGGCGGCAGGTCGAGACCGGCCAGGGTCTGGGCCGTGGTGCGCAGCTGGCCCATGATGGCGGCCGAGGTCATGGAGTGGCCCATGACGTCACCGACGACCAGGGCGACCCGGCTGCCGGGCAGGGGGATCGCGTCGTACCAGTCGCCGCCGACCCGGGCCGTCTCCGCGGCCGGCAGGTAGCGGGAGGCCAGCCGCACGCCCGTGGGGCGGGGCAGCGTCTCGGGCAGCATGGTGCGCTGCAGCTCGTCCGCGATGTAGGCCTCACGGCCGTACAGCACGGCCTTGTCGATACCGAGGGCGCTGTGCGTGGCGAGCTGGGCGGCCACCAGGAGGTCGTCCGGCTCGAAGGCGATGCGCTCGGGTCGGCGCAGGAACAGCGCGGCACCGATCACCCGGCGCCGGCCGCGCAGCGGGGCGAGGATCGCGCGCTGGCCGTCCGGCACGGCGAACGCACCGCCCTCACCCAGCAGTTCCGGCAGTGCGGCGCGGGCCGCGGGGGCGTCGGTGAACACCGGGCGCACCCCGCGCAGCACCTCGGCGAGGGCGCTGCCGGGCCGCACCTCGCACAGCTCGGCGCCGACCGTGTCCAGCTCGTTCGGTTCGGGCTGTGCGGCCGGCTGGAAGCCGTTCTCGGTGTCGCGCTCCGCCGGTATCCGGTCGGTGCGGCGCAGCCGCAGCATCAGCGGGCCGGTGGGCCGCTCGTCGCCGACGGGCAGCGGGTCGCGCAGATAGACCAGGATCGCGTCGGAGAAGGTGGGCACGGTGGCCCGGCACAGCCCCATCACGATCTCGTCGAGGTCGATGCCGCGGGCGATCCGCCGGGTGGCGGCCCCTACGAACCTCAGCCGGTCGCCGTCCCGCCGCATGGGCGTGGGCCGGCCGGGCGGCAGGCTCTGGCCGCTGCGGCGCTCCCGCCCGTCGGTGTTCACCCCCGGCCGGTCCCGTTCGTCGGCCGGCTGGACCGGAATGCCCTCGGGGGCCGGGCGCGGCCGAGGCGTGTCGCGCTCGGCGGTCTGCTCGGCACCCGGCTGGGAGTGCTCGAAGGCGGGGTCGCTCACGGTGTCCTTGCCCTTGGCGAACGGCGTGGAGGTGCCCGGCTCCGACGTGCCCGGCGTGCTGTGTGCCGTCGTGACCGGAACGGCGACGTCGCCGCCGGGGCGGCCCTGTACCGGTAAGGCGCCGGGCGCACGCGCCGGTGTCGGGGTATGCACGAACGCCCCGCGGGGATCCGCGGGGTCGACGCCCGTCTGGGGGCGTTCGAACGAGGTCGGCTGCTCCGTCACGCGTGTCGAATCCATCCGTCCGGGGCTGCGCGCCGCGCGCGCAGTTGGTCCCGCCGAAACTCCGATACCCGGATTACCTGCCCCAGGAACGGAATTCCCGCGTGGTCAGAGGTTGTTCCTGTGTCACCGGCGGACCGTCTGCGGCCCGTGGCGCAGGCCCTGCCGGTGTTGCCGTCGTACCCCTCGCTCACGTCCTGCCGCCCCTCGGTGACGATCGGTCAAGCCCAGCGCGTGCTCAGGTGGTTGCCGCCGCGCGCCCTTGCGGAGGACGATCCTACGTTTCTTGCCCGGGTGCGCATCAAGGGTCTCATGAGGACACATGCGCGGGCGTACGATCCCAGTCCTCCGGCAGTGACGGTACCGCCCAGGACGGATCCGGGCGCCAGTGCTGCCAGCCTTTCGAGAACGGCGGCCCCCAGGCGCGGATCACGTCCACGGCGTCCCGCCCCGCAGCCCGTACCTTTTCCGCCTGTTGGTCGTCCATCAGCCCGTCCCGCCGGGCCTGGGCGAACTCGTCCTCGTCCCGCCAGCGCCAACTGCGGTCGGGATGGACGGAGATGTCCAGGAAGTGGTCCACGGAGTCGACGCCGCCCGCCCAGCGGACCAGCGGTTCCTCCAGGTTCACGTACCAGTTCTTGAACCGCCAGCCCGGCTCCCAGAACAGCCACACCGACCAGGGCTCGCCGGGGCGGGCCAGCTTCAGCACGCCCGTGCCGAACCACCGGTCGCGCTGCACGGTACGGGGTCGGGTGTAGCGCGACTCCAGCGGTTCCAGATGCACGGGCGTGCCGTCGGCGAGCACGGGCTTCACACATTCGGTGCCGGGCGCCAGCCACACGGCGAGCAGGTCGGCGTCGTCCCGGACGACGGTGACGGGGCGCGCGATGTGCACGTGCGTGCCGCCGTTCTCCCGGTACCGCCACAGGATCCGGCTCCCGGGCGCCCAGAAGCCTGCCGCACCACCCGTTTCCACGCGTCTCATCGCTCCACCGTCTGCCATGAACAGATATTAGGTGCCGTAGGCATACGACGCTGCGGCGCGTGTCACGGTTCACGCGCCGGGCACACGAACGCGTTCCCTCGTCACGGGTGTGTCATCCGCAGGACATCGAGCGCCTCGTCGAGCTGCTCCGCGGTCAGGTCCCCGCGTTCCACGTACCCGCCGTCCAGCACGACCTGACGGATCGTCTTCCGCTCGGCCAGGGCCCTCTTGGCGACCTTCGCGGCCTCCTCGTAGCCGATGTACTTGTTGAGCGGGGTGACGACGGAGGGGGACGACTCGGCGTACTCCCGCGCCCGCTCGCGGTCCGCGGTGATGCCGTCGACGGTCCGGTCGGCGAGCAGCCGCGTCACGTTGGCGAGCAGCCGGACCGACTCCAGCACGTTCTTCGCGATGACGGGCAGCATCACGTTGAGCTCGAAGTTCCCGGCGGCGCCCGCGGTGGCGACGGTGGCGTCGTTGCCGACGACCTGGGCGGCGACCATCAGCACGGCCTCCGGGATGACCGGGTTCACCTTGCCCGGCATGATCGAGGAGCCGGGCTGGAGGTCGGGCAGGGCGATCTCGGCGAGGCCCGTGCGCGGCCCGGAGGACATCCAGCGCAGGTCGTTGGCGATCTTCGTCAGGCCGACCGCGATGGTCCGCAGCTGCCCGCTGGTCTCGACGATGCCGTCGCGGGCGCCCTGCGCCTCGAAGTGGTTCCGGGCCTCGGTGAGGGGCAGTCCCGTCGTGCGGGCGACCTCCTCGATGACGGCGGCGGAGAAGCCGGGCGGGGTGTTGATGCCGGTGCCGACGGCCGTACCGCCGAGGGGCAGTTCGGCGAGCCGGGGGAGGGACGCCTCAAGACGCTCGATGCCGTACCGCACCTGGGCCGCATACCCGCCGAACTCCTGGCCCAGCGTCACGGGCGTGGCGTCCATGAGGTGTGTCCGCCCGGACTTCACGACGTCGGCGAACTCCTCGGCCTTGTGCTCCAGGGAGGCGGCGAGGTGGTCCAGGGCGGGGACCAGGTCGCGCGTCACGGCCGCGGTGGCGGCGATGTGGATCGAGGAGGGGAAGACGTCGTTGGACGACTGGGAGGCGTTCACATGGTCGTTCGGGTGCACGGCGCCGCCCAGGCGCTCGCTCGCCAGGGTGGCGATGACCTCGTTGGTGTTCATGTTGGACGAGGTGCCGGACCCGGTCTGGAACACGTCGACCGGGAAGTGCTCGTCCCACTTCCCCTCGGCGACCTCTCCGGCCGCCTCCTGGATCGCCCCGGCGATGTCCTTGTCCAGGACCCCCAGCTCGGCGTTGACCTTGGCCGCCGCCCCCTTGATGCGGGCCAGCGCCTCGATGTGCGCACGCTCGATGCGCTGCCCGGAGACGGGGAAGTTCTCCACGGCCCGCTGGGTCTGCGCCCGCCACTTGGCATGGGCGGGCACCCGCACCTCGCCCATGGAGTCGTGCTCGGTGCGGTACTCGGTCCTGTCCTGCTCGTCGGTCATCGACGATCACCTCCACGTGTCACAGCGTCCCCGCCGCGACCACTGTTCCCCGTGGAGGCGAATCGTCACCGCCCTTCTCGGGCGAGTCCGGGACCGCGTACCGGAATGGACGTGAAGGTGGGGGCCGGCGTCGCCCGGCCC
>NZ_JBEXSH010000715.1:0-4776 GCF_040613555.1 Streptomyces sp. NPDC006265 | reverse complement strand
GTGCGCGCCGAAGGGGCGGCCGGAGCACCGGCCGCCCCGTGGGGCGAGTGGGGCGGCTCAGTACCAGCCGGTGTTCACCAGGTCGTGGCCGTCGCAGGCGAGCAGGGCGCGCGAGACGCGGCCGTTGAGGTTGTTGCCCATCTGCGTGTAGGCGTAGTTGATGCCGGGGTCGACGGTCTCGGAGACCCAGCCGTCGTTACGGCCCGCGCCGTTGTCGGAGCGCTGCAGGACGGCCGCGCAGCCGGGCCGGGAGTTCTCGATCCGGGCGAACGAGCCACACTTGTCGGAGTAGAAGTACTTCAGGGCCATGCCCTCGAAGTACTTGGTGGCTCCGACCTGGCGGAACGTACCCGAGCAGAACGAGGTGGTGGGGTACTGCCCCTCCTGCCCGTACAACCCGTAGTTTCCGCCCGAGAACGGCTGGGCCTGGGCAGTGGTCGCAAGGAGCGCCATCACCGCGGCGGCGCCCCCCGCGGCCAGCAGTGTCGTGAGTGATCGACGGCTCATGAGCCCTCTTTCGTGGGTCGGCGGGTGATGCGGTCGTGCGCGGCGGCCGGCCCCGGCCGTCGCTCGCTGGTCGTGACCGTACGGGGCGTCACCGCACCGCCGACACCTGACACTTATCAGGGTCAAAGCCGCAGGTCGCCCCGCTGTGCCGCGGCCCTGACATTCGTCAGGACCGCCGGCCGCGCCCGGGCTCCTATCGTGGTGCCGCGGGCCAAGACCCGGTAGGACCACCGGGCGATCCAGGAAGGGCAACCATGCGCATGCTCCTGCGCGGCGCGGCCGCGCTCGCGGCCGTCGTCACGGTCGCGTCACTCACGAGCGGTGCGGCGGCACACCCCAGGACGGGCAGGGCCGCCGAGGCCGCCGGGATCGTTTGGGCCTCCGCGGACGGCCGGATCCCGCCCGGTGTCACCGCCGGCGTGGCCGTCTACGACCGCGAAGCCGGCGCGTTCACCGAGCAGGTCAACGACAGCGCACAGTTCCGGTCCGCCTCGGTCGTCAAGCTCCTGATGACCCTGGACTTCCTGTGGGACCGCGGGCCCGACCACACCATCCCCCCGGCCGACCGCGCCCGGCTGGAGCCGATGCTGCGCGGCAGCGACGACGACGCCGCGAACCACTACTGGTCGACGTACGGCGGCTCGGCGATCATCAAGCGGATGACCGACCGGCCCGCGCTCGGTCTGCGCGACACGGCGCCGCCGCCCGCCGAATACGCGGGCTTCTGGGGCTACACCGCCCTCTCCGCGCGGGACACGGTGGCGATCTACCGGTACATCCTGGAGAAGGCGCCCGCACCCGTTCGTGACTTCATCATGGACAACCTGCGCCGCTCCACACGCTGCTCCGCCACCGACCACTTCGACCAGCACTTCGGCATCGCCGGGGCGTTCGACAAGCCCTGGGCGGTGAAGCAGGGCTGGTCCGGGAAGTACGCGAAGGGCACATGCGGCTCCCAGGCCGCGTCCTCGGGAGTGCGGGCGGAGTCGGCCGCCCCGGCTCCCCGGGCCGCCGCGGCCGTGGACCTCACCCGCCCCGCGCTGCACACCACCGGCACGGTGGGCGCGAACGACCGCACGATCGTGGCCGTGCTGACGCTGCACCCGGTCGGCACGTCGTACGGCAAGGCCTACACCGACATCGGCCGGCTGACCCGCTCGCTGAACGTGCCCGGGGCGAAGCGGCCCGCCGGGACCTGGTTCGGCACCTGGGGCGAGTTCGTGAACGTCCGCAGGGGGCCGGCCACGGGCGGCGACCGGATGACGCAACTCCCCGCCGGGGTCGAGGTGCTGGTGGGCTGCCAGGTCCGGGGCGAGACGGTCAGTGTGCCGGCGTACACCAACGACTGGTGGGCCTATCTGCCCCAGTACGGCGGCTACATCTCCAACATCTACATCAGCTCGCCGGACAACCGGCTGCCGAACGTCCCGGAGTGCGCCGCGTAGCGGTCGCGACGGGAACGGGGGACGAGCGGTGGGCAGGGCAGCGGCCCCGCCCACCGCTCGCGGTCGTACGGGTCAGCCCACCGCTCGCGGTCGTACGGGTCAGCGTTCGTACTCGGCGAGATAGCGCATCACCTCGTCCACGTGCGGTTTCACCCGCTCCGGTACGCCACGCTCCTCGATGACCGTACGGTCACTGGTGCGGTAGCCGGCCGCCACGAGCGCGGGCAGGTCCTTCTTCGGCAGCCCGGCCTGTTTGAAGCGCTGGTCGAGCCAGCACACGTACAGGCTCATGGTGGAGATCGCGTCCGGCGGCGACATGTGGTCCTTGTCGCCGTCACCGTCTCCGTCGACCGCCCAGGCCCGGAACACCGACGGCGTCCACATGGCGATGCCGTACTCCTCGCTCTGCGGGCGGGAGGCGTTCGGGTCGAAGTTGCTCTCGGCCTTGATCAGCGCGGCGAGCAGGGCGGGCGTGATCTCCTCGTCGGTGCAGCGGTGGGCCGCGCGGGCGATGACGGGGCGCAGCGCCTCGGGTACGTCGGAGTCCTCGGGGATCTCACCGGCCGGCGTGCCGGCGGCGGTGGGGGTGGCGCGGTCGCGTTCGTCGTCCTGGGTGCCGCCGTCTCCTCCCAGGAGGGCCGCCCCGGCGACCGCGGCGGCGGTCAGCACGACGAGCCCGGCCGCGACAGCGGGCACCAGGCGTCTTCGGCGGCGGTGCGGGCCGACGGTGATGGCGTCGACCCCGGGCGGCGACTCCGTCGGCCGTGTGCGGGAGCCGGGCGGCGTGGTCCGGGGCCAGGCAGTCGACGATCAGCCGGCGCATGTCCTCGTCGAGGCCGGCGTCGAGCCGCAGGGGTGCGGTGCCGCGGGCGTAGGCCTGGGCGGCGAGTGAGCGGGCCCGGGCCGTCGCGCCCGGGAAGGGATGGAGTCCGCCGGTGAGGACCTGGTGGGCGAGGACACCGAAGGCCCAGATGTCGGCGGTGGGCCGGACGACGGCGCCCTGGGTGCCGGTGCGCTGGGACCACCACTCGGGGGGCAGGTGGTCGAGGGTGCCGAGCGGCGGCAAGTGGGCGTGGGTGCCTTCGAGTTCGGCGGCCAGGCCGAAGTCCGCCAGCCATACCCGACCGCCCGGGCCCAGCAGGACGTTGGCGGGTTTGAGGTCGCCGTGCACCCACCCGGCGTCGTGCATGTGGGCGAGCCCGGCGGCGACCCCGCGCAGGACACGGTCGGCGTCGGCGATCGGCCCGGCCGTCTCCGCGGCGTCCAGTACGTCCTGCAGGCTGGCCTCGGCCCGGCCCATGACCAGCGCGATCGCGCCGTGCAGGGCGGGGAGTTCCGGTGCCTCGACGGTGCACACGGCGTGGGTGCGGACGAGGTGGGGGTGGTCCGCCTCCGCGCTGAACCGGACCTCGCGCGCCACGTTTTCACCGAGCGCGGCGCGCTGCCCGGGCCCGAGGGAGCCGGTCGGGAGCACCTTCACCGCGGCGGGAGTGCCGTCGGCGACCGCACGGGCTTCGTACACCGTCCCCCAGCCACCGGAGCCGATGACCGTGCCGACCTCCCAGCCCTCGATGCGGAAGCCCTCCGGGAGACGGGGCGGGCGGGGCGCTTCCAGTTCGTCGTCCCGTTCCTCGGACGTCGTCACGCGCCGGTCTCCTGCGGGTCGGTGAGGCGTGCGGCGCCGCGGGGCGGCAGCAGGCCGAGGTGTTCCTCGCGGACCAGGCCGAAGCGCAGGGCGACGGAGGCGAGCCGGGTGCGCTTGGCGCCGGTGCGGCCGCCGTCGGTCGCGGCGGTGGCCTCCTCGCCGAGTTCCAGGCGCAGTTTGGCGAAGGCGAGGTAGTCGATGTGGTAGTTGACCGCCGAGCGCGTCAGGCCCCGGCAGGACTCCAGCGGCCGCAGCCGCTCCACGATCTGCCCGACACCGGGCAGCGCCGAGTCGGAGGGGTCGCGCAGCCGGGGCTCGCACAGGGCCACCAGGACGAGGAAGTACTTCGACGTCGGGTCCAGGGCGAAGGGGTGGACGGTCTGTTCGCCGCCGCCCGGCACGGACTGCTCGCTGAGATAGGCGTGCTGGGGTGCGAACACCTTGAACGTGGCCGTGCCGGACAGGGCGGGCAGCACCACGCGGGAGAACTCGAAGGGCACGGGCGCCCCGAGCCGCCCGGGCGCGACGGTGAGGTACTCGCCGGCCCCCTCCAGGTTCTCCACCACGTACGACACGCTGCGGCTGAAGTTGGACAGCCGCCAGTAGTCCCCCGCGGCTTCCAGTTGCCCGGCCCGGCGGGAGATCCCCGGGTCGGTCAGGACGATGCGGACCCCCGCCCCACCGCGTCCGAAGTCCGCGATGTCCCCCGGCCCCAGGTGGATCAGTTCGGGACTGCCCGTCTCGTCCACGCCCCACTGGGCGGTGCCGGGCAACTGCACGATGATCGTTTCCACGCGGACTCCCCCGCTGATGTCGCCCCCGATTTGGTCGCGAGGATTGTACGGTCGGCTTCCGGGTGCCGCGGAGTCGGCGGGGCCGCCGCAGCGTGCGGTTCCGGGCGTTGTGCGACGGGCACGAGCGCCCGGCCGGGCCGGCGCCGACAGCTCGGTGCAGAACCGGACGGCGCCCACGCCCGTTCCCTCTCACGCCGTACGTCGCCTCGCGGTTCCACTCCTGCCTCTGGCCCCAGGCCTCGATATTGGAAGCACCCGTCGGCAGGGCGCCGGAAGGCGCGAACGACTGGGGGCCAGCAGCGAGACGTCGAACGTACCGCCACCGAGGTCGAAGACCAGGATGGTCTGGTCGCCGCCGCCATGCTGCACGCGGCCGCCGCGCGCG
>NZ_JBEXSH010000714.1:0-4782 GCF_040613555.1 Streptomyces sp. NPDC006265 | reverse complement strand
GCCGGGCGCGGGATACGCGTCAACGCCGTCTGCCCCGGGGCCATCGACACGGCGATGTCCAACCCGGCACGGCTGGACCCGGGGTAGCCGTGGCGGGCCCCGACGGACAGGTCCTCGGGGGTGAAGTGCGAGGCGCTGACCTCCAGCAGCGGCTCACCGGTCACGAGCAGTCCGCGCCCCCTGCCGTCGGTCAGCGCGGCCCACCGCACGTCGGTCTTGTTGCCGTTCTCCTGGGGGCGCAGGTAGGAGGTCCACTGCCCGGAGACGGCGCCGGAGTGCAGGCCCACGTCGGTGGCGTTGTTGCGGTCCCACATGTTCTCCTCGGGGCCCCGGCCGTAGTAGTGCAGCCGGTCCAGGCTCCGCGGCAGGAACAGCAGGGTGCCGACCTCCGGGATGTACGGCAGGTCGGCCGCGCCCGGGTGCAGGGTGTTGTCGACCTTGATCTCGCCGTTGCCGAAGACCGTGTACGTCGTGCTGTACGTGGATTCCGTGCCGGTGGGCAGCGTGCCGGTGACGGTGACCTCGACGGCCCGGTCGTCCAGGGGGCGTACCCGTACGTCGGCCACCTTCCGGTTCGTTCCGGCGTCGCGCCACACCTGGTTGCGGGTGTGCTGGCCGTTGCCGCGGTCGTTGTCGGTGGGCGCCCGCCAGAAGTTGGGGACGGGGCCCGAGGTGAGGAGACGGGTGCCGCCCGCCTCGTAGGACGTGATGGTCCCGGTGCCCTTGTCGACGGTGACGGCGAAGCCCTTGCCCTTCACGGTGACGGTCTTGTCCCCGTCGGTGTGGCTCAGGGAGGGCACACCGCGCAACGGCGCCGGCTTCACGGCCGGACTGCCCGCGTCGAGAGCGAGTTGCTGTTTGGCCACCTCGAAGCCGGACTTGGCCCACGGGGTGGCTTCCTTGGTGGTGAAGGAGAGCTGGAGGAAGTACTCCGTGCCGGGCTCGGGCTTGGCCGGGAGCCGCACCGGGACCTTGATGTCCTTGCTGCCCAGCGGGGCGACGTTCAGCTGGTCACGGGTCAGCCGGCCGCGCTGGACGATCTTGCCGTCGGCGACGAGGGCCCAACGGCCGTCGAAATCAAGGAGGTTGGTGAACAAGTACTCGTTGGTGAGCTTGACGGCCCCGGGTCCGTCCGAGACCGGGGTGACGTTGATGGCCTGGTAGATCTGCTTGACCTCGGCGGACTTGCCGGTGAGGCCGCGGTCGGCGGTGACGATGCCGTTTCCGCAGAAGGCGCCGTCGTTGGGGTTGTCGCCCCAGTCGCCGCCGTAGGCGAAGAACGTCTTGTCGCGCGGGCGCTTCTCGGTGAAGCCGGCGGTGGCGGCGTCGAACCAGAAGCGCACGCCCTCGTCCCCCGGCGCGCGGGTTTCCGAGGCCAGTTCGGCCGCGCTGAGCGCGCGGGCGTACAGGCGGGCCCGGCGGATGGTGCCGCTGAACTCCCGGGTCGGGTTGTCGATGTCGGTGGCGAGCGACAGGGACGCGGTGTTGTTCGCGGGGCGTCGGGTGGTCGTCCTGGTGCCGCGCACCTGGCCGTCGACGTACAGGGTGAGCGTGCCGGCGTCCGCGTCGAAGACGCCGGCGATGTGATGCTCCTTGCCGGTCCAGCCGTCGGGCAGCGCCCAGCTCGCGGTGACCCACTGGCCGCCGCCGTGGATGAAGAACTCCAGGTTCTCGTCCGTCTGCTTGAGGGCGTACTGGGTGTCGCCCTTGGCGATGATCGGCTGGTGGAAGCCGGTCACGCGCGGAGTGACCCAGGCCTCGAGCGTGAGGGAACCGGTGAGGTCGAGGCGGGTGTCGCGGGCGAAGACCGTGCCGCCGGAGACGCCCTTGGCGCGGTCGAAGGTGCCGCTGGGGTTGATGACCTCACCGCGGAGCCCGCCGGGCCCGGTCTCCGTGAGCAGCTTGCGCGTGGGCGTGGGCCAGGCCAGGGCCTGGTCGACGAAGTCCCAGATCCAGCCGCCCTGGAGGACGTCGTAGCGTCGGACGATGTCCCAGTACTTCTTGAAGTTGCCGTTGGAGTTTCCCATCGCGTGGGAGTACTCGATCATCACGTACGGCCGGGTGTCGCCGGTGTCCTTGGCGCGCTGCTCGACCCGCTGCGGGCTGTCGTACATCTCGGAGCGGATGTCGCTGATGCCCGGGCGGTCGTCGCCTTCGTACTGGATGACGCGGGTGGAGTCGTAGGAGCGGATCCAGTCGTGCATGGCGTTGAAGGTGGTGCCGCCGCCCGCCTCGTTGCCCAGCGACCAGATGACCACCGAGGCGTGGTTCTTGTCGCGGTGGACCATGTTCTGGGCGCGGACCACGCAGGCCTCGGTCCACTCCGGGTGGCCGCTGCCGGGGAACGTGTCGCGGATGCCGTGGGTCTCGAGGTTGGTCTCGTCGACGAGGTACAGGCCGTACTCGTCGGCCAGTTCCAGCCAGAGGGGGTTGTTGGGGTAGTGCGAGGTGCGGACGCTGTTGATGTTGAGCCGCTTGATGATGCCGATGTCCTCGACCATCTGCGCGCGGGTGAGCGCCGAGCCGGTGACGGGGTGCATCTCATGCCGGTTGGTGCCACGGAGGGAGACGGGTTTGCCGTTGATGCGCATCAGGCCGTCCTTGAGCGCGAACTCGCGGAAACCGACCCGGTGCGAGAGGGTCTCGACCACCTTGCCGGCCGGGTCGCGCAGGCGGAGCACGGCGGTGTAGAGGTTCGGGTGCTCAGCCGACCACAGCTTTGGCGAGGGCACGGCTCTGGAGGCCTCGGCCGTCGCCTCGTCGCCGTCGGGGACGTCGACGGGCCGGTTCAGGGGCCGCGACCAGACGGCGTGGCCGCGCGCGTCGTACAGCTGGGTCTCGACGGTGTAGCGGCCCGCGCCCTTGCCGCCGTAGTCGCGGACGTGCGCGGTGACCTTGAGTTCGGCGCTGGTGTAGCCGTCGCCGAGCGGGGTGTCCAGGCGGAAGTCGCGCAGGTGCACGCTCGGCGTGGAGTAGAGGTGGACCGAGCGGAAGATGCCGCTCAGCCGGATCATGTCCTGGTCCTCCAGCCACTCCGCGTCGGAGTAGCGGTACACCTCGACGGCGATCTGGTTGGTGCCGGGCTTCAGATGGGGCGTGATGTCGTACTCGGCGGAGGTGTAGGAGTCCTCGTGGTAGCCCACCAATTCGCCGTTGATCCACACGTAGTGGGCGGACTTGACGCCCTCGAAGTGCAGGAAGGTGCGGCGGCCGGACCAGTTGCGGGGCACGGTGAAGGTCCGGCGGTACTGGCCGACGGGGTTGTAGCGGGTCGGGGCGGCCGGCGGCTGGGCGTCCTCGCCGCCGCCGTTGGGTCCCCACCAGGGGTAGGTGATGTTGACGTAGATCGGGAAGTCGTAGCCGTGCATCTGCCAGGCCGAGGGCACGGGGATGGTGTCCCAGCCGGAGTCGTCGACCTCGGTGCCGTAGAATTCCTCGTCCCGGTCGTCGGGGCGGTCCACGTAGGCGAACTTCCAGGTGCCGTCGAGGCTCAGCCGGTACGGCGATCGCTCGCGGTCGCCCTTCAGGGCCTGCCCGAGGTCCGCGTAGGGCATGAGGGTGGTGTGCGGCGGCTCGGTGCCGACCCGGTGGACGCTCAGGCCGTCGTTCCACTCGGGCGGACCGTCCGCCGCCGGGCGCCGGCCGGCCGCGTGTGCCGCGGCGGGCGACGCCGACAGGGCGAGCGCGCCGAGCACGGCGGCTCCTCCCTCCAGCAGTCGGCGACGGCTGACGACCGGCCGGTCGGCGGGAGAGGGGTGCGGGTGCGGGTGCGGCATGACCGTGGCCTTCCTCGGTTCGACAGGGTGCTGCACGGACTGAGGGCATGTCAGATGGGATCCCCAACTACCCATCCGTGATGGGTGATTCTGTTGGGACACGTGCAACTGACGGTGACTGAGCAACTGCTGAGCAGGCACACCCTAGGACTCGAACACAAACGAAGCAATGACCCCGTCGGACTTTGTGCGGTCCTGATGGTTCCCCGGTGTCGGACGGGTTCTCAGGCCGTGAGGAAGGCGAGCAACTCGCTCGTCAGGCGGGCGGGCGCGTCCAGCGGGAGGAGATGCCCTGCCTCCGGGACGGGCACCAGCCACGCACCCGGGATCAGGGCGGCCAGCTCCTGCCCCCTGGCGAACGGGATCCAGGTGTCCTCGGTGCCCCAGCAGACCGTGACGGGCAGGTCGATCGACGGGTAGAGCGGCTGGATCTCGTCGGTGTAGCGCTGGTCGGCCTGCGCGATCTGCCGGTAGAAGGCGGCCTGGCCCTCCTCGGTCGTCCACGGCCAGCGCGTCGAGCGCGGCGGGGCGCACACCGGAGTGACTCGCGGCGGAGACGTACTCGCGCACCAGGGCCTCATGGAGCGCCGCCGGGAGCTGTTCGAAGAACCGGCTGCGCTCCCCGACCAGGCGGAAGAAGGGGGAGCCCCAGGGCCGCAGGCCACCGGGTCGACCAGGGCGAGCCGTCGGTAGCGGGCCCCGTGCAGGAGGTGGGCCCGCAGTGCCACGCACCCGCCGAAGTCGTGCGCGATCACCGAGCTCCCCAAGCCCCCAGTGCGCGAGCAGCTCGGTGAGGATCCGGCCCTGGGCGCCCAGTGAGACGTCCTGGCCGGGATGCAGGTCGGAGGTGCCGTAACCCGCCATGTCCCAAACGTGCACGTGGTACCCGACCGCGGCCAGGGCGGGTGCGATCTCGTGCCACACGTACGACGAGAAGGGCGTCCCGTGCAGCAGCACGACCGGCTCGCCGCCCGGCTCGCCGAGCCGGTCCCAGCGCACGGTCCCC
>NZ_JBEXSH010000713.1:0-4789 GCF_040613555.1 Streptomyces sp. NPDC006265 | reverse complement strand
CGTCACACCCAGTGTCCCGATTGCGCTTGCCGAGCCCGCCGGGCGGGAGGACGCTCGACAGGAGAGGCCTTTCGCGGCCCGCGTACACCGGGCCGCGGCCCTTCGAAGGAGGTCATCATGGGAACCGCGGCAGACCCCGCTTTCGACCGGGACACCCTGCGCCGGGGCGTGGAAGGGGATCCGGACATCCTGCTCTCCCTGTACGCCGACGATGCGGAGCTGCGCATCGTGGACCGCACGACCCAGCCCAGCCACCCCAAGGTCCTGCACGGCCGGGACGAGATCGGCCGGATGCTGGAGGACGTCTACAGCCGCGACATGTCGCACACGCTGGAGCGGTGCGTCATCCAGGGCGACGCCGCCGCCTACAGCGAGAGCTGCCTGTACGCGGACGGGGTGCGCGTCTTCTCGGAGTCCATGATCGGGCTGCGTGACGGCAAGATCGCCGAGCAGACGCTGGTCCAGGCCTGGGACGAGTAGCGGGAGCGGCCCCGCAGAAGTCGATGCCGTGCGCCTGGGCGAAGCAGCACATCGGCCCAGGAGTAGATCATGTCGCAGGCACGGCTCATGGACGGCACCGCACTCGCCCGGCGGATCGTCGAGGAGACCGGCGAGCGCGCGACCGTCCTCACCGAGCGGACGGGCACCGCGCCCTGTCTGGCGACGGTGCTCGTCGGTGAGGATCCCGCGTCCGTCACGTACGTCCGGATAAGGCAGAACCGCGGCCGCAAGGCCGGCGTCACCTCGCGGCACGCGGCCCTGTCCGCCGCCACGACCACCGGGGAACTCGTCGCCACGATCGAGGCGCTCTCCGCCGACCCCGGGGTGCACGGCATCCTGCTCCAGAGGGTGTACCGCGCCCTCCGCGCACGACTGCTGGCCGGACTGCTGCTGGGGGTCGCGCTGCTGATGGCGGTGGATCTCGTGGTGCCGGCGTCGGCCTAGCGGGTCATGTTCCGGTCTCGGGGGGATCCTCGGTGCCGCGCTGGGTCGGTGGCCTTGAGCGGCTACGGGCGGGCCGGCGCGGGTCCACCCGGCAGGCGCCGGGCCCCCCATCCGGGGCGGGTCAGGTTCCGGGCGGCGTGCGGTGCCCGATGTGCGGCATCGGGATGCGGCGTGCGGCGTGCGGCGTGCGGCGTGCGGCGTGCGGCGTGCGGCGTGCGGCAGGACGCTTGCCCGCGTCCGCGCCCCGCACCAGGCACCCGTCCTCACCCTTCCGGCTTCCACCCCGGCGGCCACAAAATGCCCAGCAGCTGCCGGACCAGCTCGTCGACCACCTCGTCGAGGGTCGCGTCGACCCAGCCGGCGCTCCAGTCGTGCAGCAGGCCGTTGACACTGCCGATGAAGCCCGTCGCGGCGAGGCGGTAGTCGCGGGGTGCGGCCTCTCCGCGTGCCGCGGCCGCGTCGGCCTCGGCGCAGATGAGGTCGACCCAGCCGGCGCGGCGGGCGAGCCGCTGCTCCTCCAGGCGCGGGCTGACGCCGATGATCTCGACGAAGGTGATGCGGATCCGGCGCGGATCGGCGGCGACGTTCCCGGCGTAGGCGCGGAAGATGGCGGTGACGCGTTCGACGAGCGGCACGTCCGCCGCACCCCCGGCCGCCTCCAGGACCGCCGCCTCGGCCCAGCCGTTGACCTGGAGGTGCAGCGCGGCGAGCACGTCCTCGAGGGTGCGGAACTCCTCGTAGAACTGGCGCGTGGACAGCCCGGCCGTCTCGCTGAGGGCCGCGACCGTGGTGGAGCGGAAGCCGGGGGCGTCTCCGAACAGTTGGAGCGCGGCGTCGAGGAACCGCCGGCGCCGCTCGGCCTGCCGCTCCTCTGCGGTCTTGCCGCCGTAGCGGCCGGTCGGCGCTCTGAGTCTGCCCGGCACCGGCTCTCCCTTCGTCGTTCGAACACTGATTTTGTCGTGCACGCGGTCTTGTGGAGAAGGCCGCCCCTTCCTTACTTTGCAGTAAGTTGACTCTGAAAGCACGTGTGTTCAGATTCCGCGCCCAGCTTTGGCATGTCCCACTCACATCGCGCACCCCACGGCCGAGACCCCACAGCAGAGAGGGGAGCAGTCATGCCCGTCTTCCGACGCAGGCACCTGTGCTCCGTAGCCGCAGCCCTCGCCCTGACCGTCACCGCTCCCGCGACCGCCGCCACCGCGGCCGCCCCGGGCTCCTCCGCCGCGCTGCGCGAGGTGCTGTTCGTGGGCAACAACTGGGACGGCACCGCCGACGTCATCCGGTCCTCCGGTGACTTCGCGAAGATCGGCCGCATCAACGTCATCCCCGACAAGGACGAGCGGATGGCGGCGATCAACGCCGATCCGATCAAGTGGATCTACTTCATGGCGATCCGCAACAGCGTCGGCGAGGGCCACGACCAGTTCGTCGACGACATGTACTCCACGCCGGACGGGGCCTCGGTGGTCGTCTCCCGGCCGAGCTTCGCCGACGTCGTCTCGATCGACCTCGCCTCCGGGCGGCTCAACTGGCGCTTCCCCGTGTCCGGTTACCGCTCCGATCACATGGCCGTCTCCCCCGACGGCAAGCGGGTCGCGGTGTCGGCGTCGACCTCCAACACCGTCCATGTGCTGGACATCGTCTCCGGCAGGGAACTGGGCAAGTTCGGTACCGGCGACAAGCCGCACGAGAACATCTTCACCCAGGACGGCAAGTACATCTACAACATGGCGATCGGCGACGTGAACACGCAGACCGACGCCCCGTGGCTGGACTGGACGAAGGGTGACCGGCGCATCACGGTCGTCGACGCCACGACGTTCAAGCAGGTCAAGGTCATCGACATGCGTCCGCAGCTGGACGCGCTCGGCCTGAAGGACTACTCCGACGCGGTCCGCCCGGCCGTCTTCTCACCGGACGAGTCGAAGCTGTACTTCCAGGTCTCCTTCTTCAACGGCTTCTTCGAGTACGACATCGCCACCGACAAGATCACCCGCACCAAGACCCTGCCGAAGAATTCGGCGACCAGCGACGACCGCACCACCTTCGTCAACGACTCGCGCCACCACGGCGTCTCGATGAGCCCGGACGGCCGCAAGCTGTGCGTCGCGGGCACGATGGACGACTACGCCACCGTCGTCGACCGCGCCACCCTCCAGGAGGGCCCGCTCGTCACCGCCTCCAAGCCCTACTGGGCCACGGTCAGCGGTGACGGCAAGTCCTGTGTGGTCTCCGAGAGCGGCACCGACCAGGTCACGGCCATCGACTTCGCCACCGGCAAGAAGGTCGTGTCCGTGCCGGTCGGCGACCACCCGCAGCGCGTCCGGCTCGGTCGTGTGGCGGCCGACTGGACGAGCCCGTCTGCTGGTTGACCTCCTTCAGTCGACCTCCCTCGCCGCCCACGCCGCCAGTTCGGAGCGGGCCGCGGCGAGCAGATCCGCCGAGGGAGCCGTCGCCCCGTTGGTCACCAGCGCGTAGTGCAGGACGCCCGAGTCCGGCGCGGTGAGCAGCAGGCGGCGGCTTCCCGTGCCACCGGGCTCCTGTGCCACCGCGACCGGGGTGGCCGAGGTGTACGCCGGCGGGGCGTGGACCGTGCCCAGGTCGGAGACGACCGTGGTCGACGCGGTCGGGAAGCTCGCCGGCAGATGCAGTTCGGTGGGCGCCGAGCCACCGTCGGAGCGCCACAGCAGCAGCCCGTACTGCCCGGACCCCACGAGGCGTTGCACGTTCGGCAGGGAGCCCGGCACCGGGTTCCAGGTCAGGGTCGTCGAGCCGTCCCGGGAGCGGTCCTCGTAGGTGAAGCCGACGGTCCGACCTGCCGTGGCACTTGGGTAGAGGCGGTCCAGGAGCCGGGCGTCCTGGCGGAGCACGGGTTTGCCCCTGCCGTCGAGGCGTACGGCGGACAGGTCCTCGTCGTTCCAGGCGTCGCCGGTGGTGAGCACCTTGTCGGGGTTGGCGTTCATCAGCTCGCGATGGCGGCCGTTGTAGATGTCCCACTGCCACTGTGAGCCCGAGAGCACGGGTCCCGAGGCGGCCGGGCCGGACCACCAGTCGGCGCCCTTGAGGCGTGAGTCGAGGGCCTGGTACATCGCCTTGAGGACGGTCGGCGCCTTGTCGGAGACGTTACCGGCCAGGGGGTGTCCGAACTCGCTGACCACGGCGGCCGTCTGCGCGGCGGCGGCGCGGCCGCGGACGGTGCGGAAGTCGCCCGCGTACTGGCCGTCGGCCGCCTTGCCCCACATGAAGACGCCGGAGATGGCCTTCTGGTCGTAGAAGTGGGTGTTGAAGACGTAGCGCGGCCCGAGTTTCCCGGCGTCGAGCAGGCCGCCCTCCTGCTTCTGGAAGTCGAGGTTGGCGTTCCAGAAGAGGTTCGGTTCGACGAAGGCGGGCTTGTCGCGCCATCCGGCGCTGTCCATCCGGGCCCGGAACTTCTCGTAAAACGGCCAGAGCAGGTCCTTCTCCCAGGCGCGGCTGGTCTGCCCGGAGTCGTAGACGCCCGCGTGCGGCTCGTTGTACGGGTCGAAGCCGGCGATGCCCTTGAACTGATCGGCGCTCAGGTGCTGTTGAACGTAGGCCATGGTCTTCTGGGCGGTGGTGAGGAAGGCGTCCTGCACGCCGTGCGCGTTGTGCCAGAAGTCGTGCGTGGCACGTGTCACCGCCTGGTTCTGAGTGATGTTCTGCCCCCAGAAGAGGCAGATCCCGCAGGACTCGTCCGGGTAGTTCCCGGCGTCCACCGCCCACTTGGGCGCGCCTTCAACGCTCGTCAGCGCCGCCTTCGGCGCCCGCCTTGGCGTAGGCGTAGGTGTCTTGCAGGCCCGCCTCGCTCACGTCGCCGGTGACGACC
>NZ_JBEXSH010000712.1:0-4805 GCF_040613555.1 Streptomyces sp. NPDC006265 | reverse complement strand
GGAGGCCGTCCGCGACGAACTGGTCGCCCTGTGGCTGCCCATGGCCCACCGCATCGCCGGCCGCTTCCGCGACCGCGGGGAGTCGATCGAAGATCTCCGTCAGGTCGCCGCGCTGGGTCTGGTCAAGGCCATCGACCGGTTCGACCCGAGCCGGGGTGCCTTTGAGAGTTACGCCGTCCCCACCATCACCGGTGAGGTCAAGCGGCACTTCCGGGACCGCATGTGGGCCCTGCGGGTCCCCCGCCGTGTGCAGGAACTGCGCAACAAGGTGCGGGTGGCACGCCGCGAACTCACCCAGAACCCGGGCAGCCCCGAGCCTTCCGTGGCGGACCTCGCCACCCACACCGGCCTGACCGAGGAAGAGGTCAACGCCGGGCTCGAGGCCCTGGACAGCTTCAGCACCCTGTCGCTGGACGCCGAGCTCTCGGCCGACGACGACGGCTACAGCCTCGCGGACACGCTCGGCGCGGCCGACTCCTCCTACGACGTCGTCGTGGACCGCGAGTCCGCCAAGGAAGGCCTGCGCCGTCTGCCGGAACGCGAACGGGCCATTCTCTACATGCGCTTCTTCGAGGACATGACCCAAAGCCGTATCGCCGACCACCTCGGCATCTCCCAGATGCACGTCTCCCGCCTCATCAGCCGCAGCTGTGCCCGGGTGCGCGACGAGGTCATGGGGCAGCGGACGGGCAGCCGGGGCAGCGGCGGCCCCTCCACCACGGCTTGACCGACCGACCCCCCGAGGAGCGAACGACCATGCTGAGGCCCCACCCCGCCGTGCTGCGCCGACTCGTCGACGAGTACGAGGCCCTGGCCGCCGCCGAGACCGCCCGCGGACCGGCGGAGCTGAACCCCAGGGCACGCGACCTGGCGTACACCCTGTGCGTCTCCACCGGCACCCGGGACGTCAAGCGCGCCCTGGAGGCCGCCCATCAGTGGCTCGCGGCCGCACCGGCCCGGGAATCCGCTGTTCCGGCGGCCGGACGACGCATGCCGGCCGCGGAGCCCGCCTGATGCGCGTGTGCCGCTGACACGACGGGGAAGGCGAGGCAGAACGAGGGCCCGGCCGACGGCGGAAGCCGCCGGCCGGGCCCGTTCGCGTCAAGTCATCGACACCCTGGGAGTCCCATGTCCACAGCCGGGCCGGGCAGCGGCCGACGACGGCGGGATGGAGCGCCTGCGTGCCGAAGTGCGCGACCTGCGGGCCCGGGCCCGCGTCCGCCCGCTGATCTCACAGGCGCAGGGCATCGTGCAGCAGCGGTACGCGCTGCCCGACGGGGAGAGCACCTTCGCGCTGATGCAGCGCGCGTCGCAGCGTTACCACGTCAAGCTGCGCACGCTGGCCGGCGGCCTGGTGACCGCACCGCGCCCCGACGGGCCGGAGAAACTATGGTTTCCCGCGGCGTATCCGCGGGCCTGAACCCGATCTGACGTTCACCCAGGCGCACCGGTCCGGGTCCGGCAGCCGTGGTGCCGTCCTGAAGGCCGTGCTGCGCTCCACCCTGGCGGTGGTCGGCACCGACAGCGGCAATGTGCAGCTCACCGACCGGGCGCGGGGATGTCTGACCATCGAGCAGCACACCGGGGGGCACGGCCGACTTCGTCGACTTCTTCGCCCACGTCGGTGAGGACGGGACGGCCTGTGCGCAGGCCGCCCGGGACGTCGCCCAGGTCACCGTGCGCGACCTGAGAGCGACCCGGTGTTCACCGAACCCGCCCGGCGGGCCATCCTCGCGGCGGACAGCAAGGCCTGCCACAGCGTCCCGCTGACGACCGCGTCCGGACTGTGCGTCGGCATGGTCTCGGCCCACCCGGACCGGCCTCTCGACGGGCTGACGACGGCCCGGACGGAAGCGCTCGACACGGTGGGCGGCCAGGCGGGCCGCCGGCTCGCCTGGCACGACCCGCACGGTGGTTCCTGGACGCCCTGGATCACGCGCACACCCTCGGCGGCGCCGGCCGTGGATCGAGTTTCCGGCGGTCCTGACCTCGTTACCGAAGTGGCGTCGCTGTGCAGAGAGCACCCGGCCCGGAACCGGAATCCCCTGGTCCGGGGGCTGTGGAGGGTGTGTGAACGCAGGCCCGGGGCATCCGCACTGCCGGGAGGTCGACATGAACACGAGTGCGATGGCACAGAGCGGTCGGTTCCGGGTCCGGCGGAAGGCGCGGGGTTCGGTGACCGAGGGGGCGGCACGGGCGGGCTTCGGCGCCCGGGGCGTGATCTATCTGCTCGTCGGAGCGCTGTCCCTGCAGATCGCCTTCGGCGACACCGGCCGCCAGGCCGACCGCGGGGGAGCCCTGCAGGAACTGGCGCAGAAGCCCTTCGGTGCGGTGCTGCTGTGGGCGCTGGGTATCGGGCTCGTCGGGATGGCCCTGTGGAGGCTGTCCGAAGCGCTCTTCGGCTCGGTCGGCAAGGACGGCCGCAGCGCACGCAAACGGCTGATGGCGACGGTCCGCTTCGCGTTCTACGTCTTCGTCGCCTACTCGGTGCTGTCGTTCGCCGTCAGCCGCCACCAGAGCCGCGGATCCAGCGACCAGCAGTCCCGGGACGCCACGGCCAGGGTCCTGGAGATACCCGCCGGACAGTGGCTGGTCGGCGCCGCCGGCCTCGGGATCGTCGTGGCCGGCGGCTGGATCGCCGTACGCGCGGTGCTGCGCAAGTACCGCGACAAGCTCCGGCTGGGGCAGATGGGCCACCGGACACGGCAGCTGGTGGACGTCACCGGAGTGGCCGGCGGCGCCGCCCGCGGGCTGGTGTTCGCGGTGGCCGGGGTCTTCGCCGTCCGGGCCGCCATCGACTACGAACCCGACAGGGCCAAAGGCATGGACGACACCTTGCGCACCTTCGCCGACACCCCGCTCGGCCCCTGGCTGCTGGTCTGCGTCGCGGCCGGGCTGGTGCTCTTCGGGGTGTTCTCTTTCGCCATGGCTCGGTGGCGACGCGTCTGAGCCGCGTTCTGCGGGGAACACGAAGCCAATGAGCGATTCCGAGATTCCGCATGGCGACGGCCGGCCCGTGGACGCGTACCTGGACCTCCTGCGCATCCGGATGGACACGGAGGACTACCGCCTTCTGATGCGCGCGGTGGAACCGGTCCTCGAGGCGATCGACGAGGAACGCCTGTCCAGCCTCGACTTCGCGCTCGACTCCGGCGCCAACGACGAACTGCCCCAGGAGGTCCGTGACGAGGTGGCCCTCGTCATCGCCACCGCCGTCACCGGCCGCCTGGACAACGAAGTGGTCGAACTCGACGTCGACGACACCGGCCCGGTCAGGATCGTCACGGACGCCACCACCGCGTCCGACCCGATCCGCCTCGGCGAGATAGCCGACTACATCCGGGACCGGCACAAGCAGACCGAGGAGCTGCGGGGCATCGCCGAGGTGAGCGGGCTGCCCACGGACTTCTGACCGGCGGCCCGCGCTCCGGGGGCGGCTCTCACCCCTTGGGCGCCGCCACCGGCACACCCAGCGGCCGGGCGAGGCCCACCACGGCCTCGTCCAGCCGCTCCAGATGCCGCAGCACGCGGTCGGTGATGCGGCCGTAGCGCGGTGTGCCGGCGTCGGATCCCAGCAGGGAGGCGATGCTCGGCCCGGTCTCGACCTGCGCGCCCGCGTGCTCGTCGGCGACCCGGACCGCGATGGTCTCGATGTTGCGCACCGTGCGCCCGGCGGCCCCGCGCAGTCGCGGGTCCGCCGCGATCGAGGGATGGGTGGGCAGCAGCTCGGCGGTCGCCGCCAGTGTCCGCGCGTGGTAAGCGCACGTCTCCAGCAGCGCCACCACGTACCGGGCCGTGTGACGCCGGGTCCGCAGCGGCGTGACCGGGTGGATCAGCGGCTGGGTCGCGGCCCGCAGATCGGCCAGCGCCTGGTCCAGGTCGCGCGCCTTGTCGAGCAGCTCGTCCGCAGGCCCGCCGCTGAGCTGGCCCACCGCGGCCTCCGTGACCTCGGTCAGCCGCTCCAGCACGGTGCCGAGCAGCTCGTTCGTACGGCGATCCGTCTGCACGGGCAGGACCAGCGCCGCCGCCACCACCCCGCAGACCGCGCCGAGCGCCGTCTCCTCGATCCGCAGCACGAGCACGTCGAGGCTGTAGGTGTGCAGCAGTGTGTACAGCAGCCCCAGCATCGCGGTGACGAAGAACGACATCAGCGTGTACGACAGCGGCGCCGAGTAGAACATCGCGAAGATCAGTACCAGGACGAGGGCGAACGCCGTCCAGGTGTGCTTGCCGACCAGCCCGGCCAGGAGGATGCCGGCGACCACGCCGAACACCGTGCCCAGCAGCCGGCGGTAGCCCTTGACCAGGATCTCGCCCGTCGACGCGGTGTTGAGGAAGACGATCCAGCACGTCAGCACCGCCCAGTACCAGCGCTGCGTGGACAGCAGCTCGCCGCCCACGATCGCCAGCGAGGACCCGACGGCGACCTGCACGGCCGCACGCGTGGTGGGCCGCCGCAGCCCCGTCTGCTCCTCCGTCGCCGCCTCCTCGCCGGCGTCGATCGCGGCGTCCTCGGCGTCCAGTTCCTCCCGGGAGCGGGCCGTCGCGGGGGTGTCGTCCGACTCGTCCTGCGGGCCGTCGAGCGCGATCCGCAGCCCGAGCACCGCGCGGGCCGACTCACCGATGCCGCGGAAGACGTCCTGGACGGCGGCCGACGCGGGCGGCAGGTTCTCCTCGTCCCGGTAGCCGAGGAGCCGGTTGCGCACATGGGCCAGCCCGGTGCCCGTGTCGGCGCTGCCCGTCCGCAGCACCAGGGCGTGCAGCGCCTGCAGATCGCGGCGGAGCGTGGCGCCCGCCTCGTCCGG
>NZ_JBEXSH010000711.1:0-4815 GCF_040613555.1 Streptomyces sp. NPDC006265 | reverse complement strand
CGCGGATGTCCGCGTCGCTCGGCGTCGGGTTGGCGGCGCCCTCGTCGTGTCAGGACCTGTCCGTCCCCGCCAGCAGGTCCCGCAGCAGATCGGCGAGCTGCCCGGCCCGCTGCGCGCCCAGGGCGGAGAGCGCCTCCGTCTGCACCGCCAGTCCCGCACCGACCGCCTCGTCGACCAGTGCGCAACCCTCATCGGTGAGCGTGACGTGCAGCCCGCGCCGGTCGTGCGGATCGGGGGAGCGGCGCAGCAGGCCCGCCCGCTCCAGCTTGTCCAGGCGCCCCGTCATGCCGCCGGTGGTGAGCATCAGCGTCGCGGAGAGCTGCCGGGGCGAGAGTGTGTAGGGCTCGCCGGAGCGGCGCAGGGTCGCCAGGACGTCGAACTCCCCGCGGGAGATCCCGAACTTCGCGTACGCCTGCCCCACCCGCTCGCCGATCGCGTGTGAGAGGCGGTTGACCCGGCCGAAGACCTCCATGGCGCGGGTGTCGAGGTCGGGCCTGACCGTCGCCCACTGGTCGATGATCACGTCGACGGGGTCCTTGCGCTGCTCCGGGCGTGTGCTCATGGCACGAGTATCGGCCGGTGCTCGGTCACCCGCAAGAAAGTAGCTTGACTGAAAGTTGCTTAGCAGTAAGCTACTTTCTGCTGACCTACTTTGAAGGGTGTCTCCCATGGCCCTCTCCCGCCCGGCCCTCATCACCCTCACCGCCCTCGCGCCCGTTTCCTGGGGCACGACCTACGCGGTCACCACCGAGTTCCTCCCGCCCGACCGCCCCCTGTTCACCGCCCTGGTGCGCGCCCTGCCCGCCGGTCTCCTGCTGCTCGCCCTCGCCCGGGTGCTGCCGCGCGGTGCCTGGTGGTGGAAGGCGGCGGTGCTCGGCGCGCTGAACATCGGCGCCTTCTTCCCGCTGCTGTTCCTCTCCGCGTACCGGCTGCCCGGCGGTCTGGCGGCGGTCGTCGGCTCCGCAGGGCCGCTGTTCGTGGCCGGTCTCTCGGCGCTGCTGCTCGGACAGCGGCCGTCGGCGCGCACGCTGGTGACCGGGGCGGTGGCCGCGTTCGGCGTCAGCCTCGTCGTCCTGCGGGCGGCCGGGGCGCTGGACACGCTCGGCCTGCTGGCGGCCGTGGCCTCCACGGCCTCGATGTCGGCCGGCACCGTCCTCACCCAGCGCTGGGGCCGGCCCGAGGGGGTCGGGCCGCTCGCGCTGACCGGCTGGCAGCTCACCGCGGGCGGCCTGCTCATCGCGCCGCTCGCCTTCCTGATCGAGGGCGCCCCGCCGGCGCTGGACGGCCGGGCGGTCGGCGGCTACCTCTACCTCGCCGTCGCGAACACGGCGCTCGCGTACTGGCTGTGGTTCCGCGGCATCGGCCGTATGACCGCCACGCAGGTCACCTTCCTCGGCCCGCTCTCCCCGCTGACCGCCGCCGTCGTCGGCTGGGCGGCGCTCGGGCAGGCGCTGACGCCGGTGCAACTGGCCGGCATGGGGCTGGCGTTCGGGGCGACGGTGGCGGGGCAGTTCGTCACCCGGCCGTCGCGGACCGTCGGCGTCACCGGGAGGAACGTCCACACCGGGGCGACGGACGTGCGGGACGCGGCGCTGCGGCGATAGGTGCGGCTGCGCCCGCGGAGGGTGGGGGACAGGCGAAGGGGCGTCCGGCACAGCCCGGACGCCCCTTCGGGGTGTTGCGGAGCGCCGGGGTTACTCCCCGGAGGCCGCCGCGTCCGCCCGCTGGGCCCGCAGGGCGCGCTCCACGCCCGCGCGGGACTCCGAGACCAGGCGCCGCAGGGCCGCGGTCGGCTCGGCGGAGGTCAGCCAGGTGTCCGTCCGGTCCAGGATCTCCTGGGAGACCTGCACGGTCGGGTAGAGGCCGACGGCGATCTGCTGGGCCATCTCGTGGGAGCGGGACTCCCAGATGTCCTTGACCACCTCGAAGTACCGCTCCGCGTACGGGGCGAGCACCTCGCGCTGGTCGGTCTGGACGAAGCCGGCGATGACCGCCTCCTGCACGGCGTTCGGCAGCTTGTCGGAGTCGACGACCGACTCCCACGCCTCCGCCTTGGCCTCCGCCGTCGGCCGGGCCGCCCGGGCCGTGGTCGCGTGACGCTCACCCGCGGCCGTGCGGTCACGCTCGTACTCGCCCGCGATCTCCGCCTCGTCGAACCGGCCGACCGCGGCGAGGCGCTGCACGAACGCCCACCGCAGCTCCGTGTCGACGGCCAGTCCCTCGATCGTCTGCGAGCCGTCCAGCAGCGCGTCCAGCAGATCGAGCTGCTCCGGCGTGCGGGCCGTCGCCGCGAACGCGCGCGCCCACGCCAGCTGGTGGTCGCTGCCCGGCGCCGCCGCCCGCAGGTGCGCCAGCGTCGCGTCGGTCCAGCGGGCCAGCAGCGCCTCGCGGGCGGCCGGGTCGGCGTACAGGTCGATCGCCAGCTTCACCTGCCGCTGGAGCGACTGCACCACACCGATGTCCGACTCCTTGCCGATGCCGGACAGCACCAGCGACAGGTAGTCGCGGGCCGCCAGCTCGGCGTCGCGCGTCATGTCCCAGGCCGACGCCCAGCACAGGGCGCGCGGCAGGGAGGACTCGAAGTCGCCGAGGTGCTCCGTGACGAAGGCCAGCGACTGCTCGTCCAGGCGGACCTTCGCGTACGACAGGTCGTCGTCGTTGAGCAGGATCACGGCCGGGCGGGGCTGCCCCACCAGCTGCGGTACGGCCGTCAGCTCGCCGTCCACGTCCAGCTCGATCCGCTCCCGGCGGACCAGCTTGCCGCTCGTCTCGTCGAGGTCGTAGAGACCGACCGCGATCCGGTGCGGACGCAGCGTCGGCTCACCCTTGGCGCCGGCGGGCAGGGCCGGGGCCTCCTGGCGGATGGCGAAGGACGTGACGACCCCGTCGGAGCCCGTCTCGATCTCCGGGCGCAGCACATTGATGCCGGCCGCCTGGAGCCACTTCTCCGACCAGGTCTTCAGGTCGCGGCCGGAGGTCTCCTCCAGCGCGCCCAGCAGGTCCGACAGCCGCGTGTTGCCGTAGGCGTGGCGCTTGAAGTACGCCTGTACGCCCCGGAAGAACTCGTCCATGCCGACGTAGGCGACGAGCTGCTTGAGGACGCTGGCGCCCTTGGCGTACGTGATGCCGTCGAAGTTGACGAGGACGTCGTCCAGGTCCCGGATCTCCGCCATGATCGGGTGGGTGGACGGCAACTGGTCCTGCCGGTACGCCCATGTCTTCATGGAGTTGGCGAACGTCGTCCACGCGTGCGGCCAGCGCGACCCGGGCGCGTGCGCCTGGCAGGCGATGGACGTGTACGTGGCGAACGACTCGTTCAGCCACAGGTCGTTCCACCACTCCATGGTCACGAGGTCGCCGAACCACATGTGGGCCAGCTCGTGCAGGATGGTCTCCGCGCGCACCTCGTACGCCGCGTCCGTCACCTTCGAGCGGAACACGTACTGGTCACGGATGGTCACCGCGCCCGCGTTCTCCATCGCGCCCGCGTTGAACTCCGGCACGAACAGCTGGTCGTACTTCTCGAACGGGTACGCGTAGTCGAACTTCTCCTGGAACCACTCGAAGCCCTGCCGGGTCACCTCGAAGATGGCGTCCGAGTCGAGGTACTCGGCGAGGGAGGGCCGGCAGTAGATGCCGAGCGGGACGGACTGGCCGTCCTTCTCGTACACGCTGTGCACCGAGTGGTACGGGCCGACGATCAGCGCCGTGATGTACGTCGAGATACGCGGCGTCGGCTCGAAGACCCAGACGTTGTCCTGGGGCTCGGGCGTCGGGGAGTTGGAGATGACCGTCCAGCCCTCGGGCGCCGTCACGGTGAACTGGAAGGTCGCCTTGAGGTCCGGCTGCTCGAAGCTCGCGAACACCCGGCGGGCGTCCGGGACCTCGAACTGGGTGTAGAGGTAGGCCTGGTCGTCGACCGGGTCGACGAACCGGTGCAGGCCCTCGCCGGTGTTGGTGTACGCGCAGTCGGCGACGACCCGGAGGATGTTGCGGCCCCGGAGCAGGCCGGGCAGGGCGATCCGGGAGTCCGCGAAAACCTCGGCCGGGTCGAGGGAGTCCCCGTTCAGGGTCACCTCGTGCACCGCCGTCGCCACCAGGTCGATGAACGACTCCGCGCCGTTCTCGGCCGTCACGTCGAAGCGCACCGTGGTCACGGACCGGTAGGTGCCGCCCTCCTGCGCGCCGGAGAGATCGAGTTCGATCTCGTACGACTCGACGGCGAGCAGCTGCGCCCGGTGCTGCGCCTCTTCGCGGGTCAGGTTTGTGCCAGGCACGCGGTCATCTCCTCGTTATGGGTGGGTTGCGCCATCTTTCCACGGCGGCTCGGCGTCGTGCGACGACCCGGGCGACTCCTAGGGATACCCCTCGGCGGGTGAGGGCCCGGGCGAACGCGCGCACCGCCGCCGACTCCCCCTCCCGGTGCCGGACCAGGCCGAGCGCCGACTCGGGCACACCCTCCACCGGCATGAGCGCCACGTCCTCGCGCCGGTGGTACGCGGCCGTGGGACGGCACAGCAGCATCCCCGCGCGCCCGGCGGCGACCTGGGGCAGCCCCTCCTGGAGGGTGCTCACCGCCGGGTCGGGCACGGCGGAGGGGACGTGGGCCGCCCGCCAGTACGCCGGAGCCGGGGCGCGGCCGTCACGAGAGGGGCCCGGTCTACGGGGGCGTCTCGGTCTCCGCCCAGAGTTTGCTGTCGGCGGCGGCACCCCGGGCCCGGGAGGCGGGGGCCGGCGCTCTTCGCGGGGGTCTTCAACACGGCCATCGCGCTGGGGCGTTCGCGGGCGGCCCCGCACGGCGGACGGGCTGGGCCC
>NZ_JBEXSH010000710.1:0-4820 GCF_040613555.1 Streptomyces sp. NPDC006265 | reverse complement strand
CGTGCACGCGCAGCGCGACGTGCCCGGGGCCGCGGTCGACCACGAACTCCACGTTCACACCGTCCGGGTACGCGGCGGCCGGGCTGAAGGGCGGCGGAGCGAGCAGATCACCGGCGTGCGAGAGATCGTCCACGAAGGCGACCGCGTGCGGGTTGCCCATGTTGACGTTGCGGGCGGGCCAGCTGAGCTCGCCGACACGCACCGTGACGTCGCCCTCGGGGAGCACCGCCCGGCCCATGCCCACGGTCACGTCACCGTCCTTGGCGATGTGCACGGTCTTCACGCCCCCGCGCGTGGCGACCGCGAGGTCTCCCTCGGTGACGTAACCGGCACGCTGGAGGTAGCGCGCGAACACCCGCACGCCGTTGCCGCACATCTCCGCGACCGAGCCGTCGCCGTTGCGGTAGTCCATGAACCACTCCGCCTCGGCCGCCATGCCCTCGGCCCCCGGATGCGCGGCGGACCGCACGACGTGCAGCAGCCCGTCACCGCCGATGCCCGCACGGCGGTCGCACAGGGCGGCGACGGCGGCCGGGGGCAGGTCGATGGCGTTCTCGGGGTCCGGGACGATCACGAAGTCGTTCTCGGTGCCGTGACCCTTGAGGAAGGCGATCCGCGTGCTCATGCCTCGATCGTAACGGGGCACGCGTCCCCTACCGCAGTCGTGCCACCCGCCACACGGCGAGGACCACCACGACGGCCACGACCAGGGCGTACGCGAGGGCGACCCGCCAGTCGGGTCTGCGGCCGGAGCCACGGGCCGGCAGGCCCGGCCAGGTGTAGCCGACGCGGCGGGCGGCCATCATGCCCCAGCCGGCCGCGCAGGAGCAGATCAGCAGGCCCAGCATGGCGATGACGGCCCCGCTGTCGCCGAAGTCGAAGGCGAGCGGGAAGGCGAACATCAGGGAGCCGAGTGCCGCGAGGCTCACGATGGGGGCCAGCTGCCAGATACGGAGCCGGCGCTGCGGGCGCAGCTCGACCTCGACCTCGTCGGCGAACATCTCGCCGGGCTCGGGACCGTCGTCCGTCACACCCTGCGTCTCGTCGGGTCCGTCGGAGCTGAGGCGGTCCGCTTCCTGCTCCACTGCGTCGTCGTCCCCGCGACCCGGCTCATCCCGCTCGGCGGTGATGTGATCGGTGCTTCGTGCGGTGTCGCGAGGGCCGGCCTCCATCGCCACGCGCCCTCCCAACTAGGACTCAACTCGGTCGATCGAAGCTCGATGATGGCACGCCGCCGAAGAACCGGATGACGGCCTGGGCGTCCCGATGCCATGACGTGATCAGGCTGTAACCGGTCGTTCGACCAAGGACAGCGCGAGCTGCGGAAGTTCCGTGAGATCGGCCGCCGCCCCACTCAACCAGTGCACCCGCGGATCACGCCTGAACCATGAATCCTGGCGGCGCGCGAAGCGCTTGGTGGCACGCACGGTCTCGGTCCGCGCTTCCTCGAGGGTGCACTCCCCGGCGAGCGCCGCGAGCACCTGCTGGTAGCCGAGCGCACGCGAGGCCGTACGCCCTTCACGCAACCCCTGCGCCTGAAGTGCGCGCACCTCGTCCACGAGGCCGGCGTCCCACATCCGGTCGACCCGGCGCGCGATGCGCTCGTCCAGCTCGGGACGGGCCACGTCGACGCCGATCTGCAGGGTGTCGTACACCGAGTCGTGGCCGGGGAGGTTCGCCGTGAAGGGCCTGCCGGTGATCTCGATCACCTCCAGGGCGCGGACGACCCGGCGGCCGTTGCTCGGCAGGATCGCCCGAGCGGCCTCGGGGTCGGCGGCGGCCAGGCGGGCATGCAACGCGCCGGAGCCGCGCAGCGTGAGTTCCTCCTCCAAGCGGGCGCGGACCTCGGGGTCGGTGCCGGGGAACTCCAGGTTGTCGACGGCCCCGCGCACATACAGCCCGGAGCCACCGACCAGGATCGGCCAGCGGCCCGCGGCGAGCAGCGCCTCGATTCGCTCCCGGGCCAGGCGCTGGTACTCGGCGACGGACGCCGTGACGGTGACGTCCCAGATGTCCAGCAGGTGGTGGGGGACGCCGTCGCGCTCCTCGGGCGTCAGCTTGGCGGTGCCGATGTCCATCCCTCGGTAGAGCTGCATGGAGTCGGCGTTGACGACTTCACCGCCGAGACGCTGAGCCAGGAATACGCCCAGATCGGACTTTCCGGCCGCAGTTGGTCCGACGACGGCGATGACGCGGGGGGCGGGGGGTGCACTGCTCACCGCCCCAGTCTCGCAAACCTCGACCCCTGGTCTCGAACGAGTTACGTGACGCGACGGTCGCGGGGTCGTTGCCCGTTGCGAGGTTCCTGCCGCCGGATCACAGAGGCGGTGACCCGGGCCGCGCAAATTGACGCACCGGGCAACGCGGGATTTCGCCCGCACGAGTAACGTATGGAGTGGATATGGGCGTTTTTGCACGACTTCTCCGGCGGTCGAAGGCCACGGCGGAGACGCCTGCGGCCGAGGCTCAGAACGACACGGCGAAGGCCGGACCCGAGGCGGAGGCGGCCGAGGCCGCGGAGGTGAAGGGCGCCGACGGAGCGGAGGAAGCGGCTGAGACGGCTGCCGAGGCCACCACCGAGGCCTCCAAGCCCACCGGGCCGGAGGGCGTCGACATCCCCAAGCAGCAGTCCACAGAGAAGGCGGCAGACAACGAGGCCGGCGAGGGCGCCCGTACCTGACCGCCCCGCGCGAGGGAAGGTGAGCCATGGGTCTCATGGACAACGTGAAAGCCAAGCTGGGCCCGGCCAAGGGCAAGGTTTCGGACCTCGCACAGCGGCACGAGGGCAAGATCCACCACGGCCTCGACAAGGCCGCGCAGGCCGTCAACAAGACGACCAAGGGCAAGTACAGCAACAGGATCCAGTCGGGCACCGGCCGGGCCAAGGGCGCCATGGGCCGGCTCACGCACCATGGCGACACCGCACCGGACACGGGCGGCACGACGACGCCTGGCACGCACGGCACGACGGCGCCGCCCGGCACCGGCCGGACGGCTCCACCGCGGGACGCGGGCGGCACTCCTCCTCCAGAGGCACCACCGCCCACCTCCTGAGCGCGCATCGACGCAGCAGGTTCCGACGCACATCGGCACAGTGAACGGCACATCGGCGGACGGCTTCACGGTCCCCGCAGCGGCGCGCGGCCTCAAGGCCGAGTTCGTGGCTCTCGGACCATAGCTCGTAGTCGTGGGACGAGCGGAGCAGCGGCCAGATGGCGTGGGCCAGCTGCCAGGTGGATCGGTCCAGGCCGGCGGCGGCCGCGGCACGCACCGCGTGCAGCAGGTTGTCCCGCTGGGCATAAAGCCAGGACAGAGCGGTGGCTTCATCCGCGAACACGATCATTTCAGCGGGCGGGTAGACGTTGTCCCGACGCAGGGGGCGGTGGGTGGGCGTGAGGATCTTCTCGGTGGCGCTCGCGTTCGTCAGGTAGAAGTCCAGGGCCCGCTGCAGGAGCTCCTCCGGTTCCCCGAGGGTGGCCTCCCTGGTGGCCCGGTCCCGGGCATGGGCACGGGCGGTGTCGTGGAAGCGGTAGACGCGGCCTCGGGAAGCGGACTCCCGGTGGAGCTCGATGAGGTTTCGCTCGTGGAGCTGTTCCAGGGCGGTTTCGGCTTCCGAGCACGTCAGGTTGCAGGCGGCGGCTGTGAGCGGCACGTCGAAGTCGACGGTGAACACGCTCGCCATGCGCCGGTAGACGGCCGGGGCGGGGGTGCTGCGCGGAAGTGACGAGTACGACTGGTCGAGGGCGTGGTTCACGGCCGCCTCCTGACGGGCGAGGGTGGGATGCGATGGATCTGCTGGGGCGCTGCTCGGGGCGCCGGAGACCAGTTCGGCGAACGGCCGGTCCGGGTCTGCGGCGAGGTGGGTCACCGTCAGGGCGAGCGCCATGGGTGAGCCGGCGGCGCGGCGAGTGATCTGTGCGGCGGCACCGGCTTCACGGGCTACGCGGTGCTGACCCAGGCAGCGGGTGAGGTACTGCCGGGCGGCTACCTCGTCGAAGGGATCGAGCCTGTGCAGTACGGCGCCGTCGGGGGCCAGTTCGGCCAGGCGGTCTCGGCTGGTCACGACGACCAGGTGGCCCCTCCCGCCGGGGAGGAGTGCCCGGACCTGGGCGGCGTTGCGGACGTTGTCGAGGAGGACGATCGCGGGCCGGTCCGGCTGTGAGGCGGTCACCGATCGCCACCAGGCGGCCAGCTCCTCCACGGATGCGGGCTGCGCACCGGGGCGCAGAGAACGCAGGAATCGGGCGAGGACCTCGCTGGTACGGGCCGGGCCCTCGGGGGCGTAGCCGCGCAGATCCGCGTAGAGCTGACCACCGCCGTACGCGGCGGACACCTGGTGGAGCAGCCGGTTCGCCAGCGTGGTCTTGCCGACGCCGCCGGGCCCGCTGATCACCACCGTGCGCACGGCGTAGTCGGGTAGCTCCCCGATCTGGGTGATCAGGGCGGCGAGGTCGGACTCCCGGTCGGTGAACGTGGCGGGCACCGGCAGCAGTTGCCGCGGAACTGGCGGTGCGGACGGCGTTGCCTCGTGGAAATGGACACCGCCGTTGATCCGGCTGGCCTGGATGCTCGGACCGTAGAGCGTGCTGTCCGAGAGCCTGTTGTCGGTGACCGGACCCGGCGCGGGCAGCACGTACGGCGCTGGGGCGCCGTCGCCCCGTGGGGGGCGGGTCGCGGTCACAGGTCACCCACCAGGGCTCGCACCCGCTCGGCGTCAGCCTGGCGGTGCAGGGCGTTACGCACCAGGTCAGTGACCCCGCCGTCGCCCGGGGGCGCCGTGACGCAAGACAGGGCGAGCCGGACGACGAGTTCGCAGGAGC
>NZ_JBEXSH010000709.1:0-4824 GCF_040613555.1 Streptomyces sp. NPDC006265 | reverse complement strand
GATCTGCCTCTTCCTCCTCGACCGCGAAGCGCTCGCCCTCGGCCTCGGACAGGTCGCGCGCGAGGAAGATCCGGACGGCCTCGTCACAGCCGCCGGGCGTGGTGTACACGTCGGTCAGCACCCGCCAGTCCTCGGCCTTGACGTGCGCTTCTTCGTACAGCTCGCGCTGCGCGGCGTGCAGCGGGTTCTCGCCGGGGACGTCGAGCAGTCCGGCCGGGATCTCCCACAGCCTGTGGCGGACGGGGTGGCGGTACTGGCGCAGGACCAGCACCCGGTCGGCCTCGTCGAGGGCGAGGACGGCCACGGAGCCGGGGTGGACCTGGTAGTCACGGCCGACCACGGTGCCGTCGGGCATGACCACGTCGTCGGTGCGGACGGAGGTCTTGTTGCCCACGAAGGGGGTCTCCGTCGCCCGGATCTCCCACTCCTCCGGTGTGTCCTTGATCGTCATGCCTGTCCTTCCACGTGCCACACGACCTGCCGAAACGAAACCGGGGTGCACACCCTTTGAAGGGATGCACCCCGGCCACCGTACAACTGGTGTGTTACTTCGAAGTCTTCCGCTCGACCGAGGCCTTGACGAGCCCGGCGAACAGCGGGTGCGGACGCGTCGGCCGCGAGCGCAGCTCCGGGTGGGCCTGCGTGGCGACCAGGTACGGGTGGACGTCGCGCGGGTACTCGACGTACTCGACGAGCTTGCCGTCCGGGGAGGTGCCGGAGAACTGGATGCCCGCCTTCTTCTCCAGCTCGGCACGGTAGGCGTTGTTCACCTCGTAGCGGTGCCGGTGGCGCTCCTCGACGTACTCCTTGTCGTCGTACACCTCGCGCACGATCGACCCCTCGGCGAGCTTCGCCGGGTACATGCCGAGCCGCATAGTGCCGCCCATGTCACCCTCACCGGCGACGATGTCGAGCTGCTCGGCCATGGTGGAGATGACGGGGTGGCCGGTGGCCGGGTCGAACTCGGTGGAGTTGGCGTCGGTGATGTCGGCCAGGTTGCGCGCGGCCTCGATCACGATGCACTGCAGGCCGAGGCAGAGGCCGAGCAGCGGGATCTTGTTCTCGCGGGCGTACTTGATCGCGCCGACCTTGCCGAGCACACCGCGGTCGCCGAAGCCACCGGGGATGCAGACGCCGTCGACGTCGCCGAGCTGCTGGGCGGCGCCCGCCGGGGTCTTGCAGTCGTCGGAGGTGACCCACTTGATCTTGACGCGGGCCCGGTTGGCGAAGCCGCCGGCCCGCAGTGCCTCGGTGACCGACAGGTAGGCGTCGGGCAGGTCGATGTACTTGCCGACCAGCGCGAGGGTGATCTCGTGGTCGGGGTTGTGGACGCGGTCGAGCAGGTCGTCCCAGGTCGTCCAGTCCACGTCACGGAACGGCAGGTCCAGCTTGCGGACGACGTAGGCGTCCAGGCCCTCGCCGTGCACGGTCTTCGGGATGTCGTAGATCGAGCGGGCGTCGGGGCAGGCCACGACGGCGGCCTCGTCGACGTCGCACATCAGCGAGATCTTCCGCTTGATCGCGGTGGGCACCTCGCGGTCGCAGCGCAGCACGATCGCGTCCGGCTGGATACCGATGTTGCGCAGAGCCGCAACCGAGTGCTGGGTGGGCTTCGTCTTCAGCTCACCCGAGGGGCCGATGTACGGCAGGAGCGAGATATGGACGACGAAGACGTTGTCACGGCCGACCTCGTGACGGACCTGACGGACGGTCTCCAGGAACGGCAGCGACTCGATATCGCCGACCGTGCCGCCGACCTCGGTGATCACGACGTCGACCTCGTCCGTCGCCATGCGGCGGATGCGATGCTTGATCTCGTTGGTGATGTGCGGGATGACCTGCACGGTGTCACCCAGGTACTCGCCGCGCCGCTCCTTGGCGATCACGGTGTTGTACACCTGACCGGTGGTGACGTTGGCGGAGCCGTCGAGGTCGCGGTCGAGGAAACGCTCGTAGTGGCCGATGTCCAGGTCGGTCTCGGCGCCGTCGTTGGTGACGAACACCTCACCGTGCTGGAAGGGGTTCATCGTGCCGGGGTCGACGTTCAGATACGGGTCGAGCTTCTGCATCACGACGCGCAGACCGCGGGCCTTGAGCAGCATGCCGAGGCTGGAGGCCGTCAGGCCCTTGCCGAGCGAGGAGGCGACACCTCCGGTGACGAAGATGTGCTTGGTCGTCGAATTACGAAAAGCGGCGGGCGGCATGGCCAAGACGGGGCTCCCGTGGTCGCGGTCTGGAGGTGCGGTACGGCCGCCCGCCGGAAATCTCCGGGGCGCCGTCGCTGCGGTTCGGGGGTTCCCTGTCGGGAAGGGGCCCACCGGTCCACGGGCTACCAGCGTATCAGCGCCGCGGGGCGATGGCTTCCGGCCACGCTCCGCACACATCCCGACACGGAGACGATGACCGTCACCGGTCCCTCACCCGTTGCTCACTCGTTCGGCGTACCCGCCTTGCCTGGAGGGGCACCCGGATCATCTGCGTGCGTCGTATCCTGCTCGGACACTCACTGCCGAGCCCGTCCGGCCCAACGGCACCACCCCCCGCCCGTCAGCACCGGAACAACGTGAGCTCGTCAGTTCGTTGAGCAACAATTGGCGCTTTGCATCACGGCTGAGTGACCTGTTTTGCTTCATCGCTCAATGACGCAACGCAAGACCTGCTGAAACCCCCTTGACCGCACTAGCGACAGCCCCCTCGTGGGGTGACGTGGCCGTTCGACTGGAGTTGCACGTGGCCGGGCGCATCGAAGACTACGCACTCATCGGAGACATGCAGACCGCCGCTCTGGTCTGCCGGGACGGCACAGTCGACTGGCTGTGCCTGCCCCGCTTCGACTCGCACGCCATCTTCGCCGGCCTGCTGGGCACCGAGGAGCACGGCTTCTGGCGGCTGGGCCCCGCGTACGCCTCCGACCAGCAGCCTCCCACCGCCGCGCGGCGCAGCTACCGGGGCGACTCGCTGATCCTGGAGTCCGAGTGGGACACCCAGCGGGGCACGGTCCGGGTGACCGACTTCATGCCGCCGCGTGACGGCGCCCCGCAGCTGATCCGGATCGTGGAGGGCGTCTCGGGCCGGGTGCCGATGCGCTCGGCGCTGCGCATGCGGTTCTCCTACGGGCGGGTGGTGCCGTGGGTGCACAAGCACGAGGGGCGCACGGTGGCCGTGGCGGGCCCCGACTCCGTGTGGTTCGACACATCCGCGGAGACCTACGGCAAGTCGCTGACGACCTACGCGGACTTCACGGTCGCGCCGGGTGACCGGATCGCGTTCACGATCTCCTGGCAGCCCTCGCACAAGGAGCCGCCGCCGCTGCCCGAGCCGGAGCAGTCGCTGGAGGCGACGGAGGACTTCTGGCGCGAGTGGGTCGACCACTGTACGTACCACGGCCCCTACCGGGAGGCCGTCGTGCGCTCGCTGATCACGCTGAAGGCCCTGACGTACGCCCCGACCGGCGGCATCGTCGCCGCGCCGACCACCTCCCTGCCCGAGGACATCGGCGGCGTCCGCAACTGGGACTACCGCTACACCTGGCTGCGCGACGCGGCGATCACGCTGTCCTCGCTGCTGCGCACCGGCTACCGCGAGGAGGCCCGCGCCTGGCGCGAGTGGCTGTTGCGGGCGGTGGCCGGTGATCCGGAGAACCTGCAGATCATGTACGGCATCGCCGGCGAGCGCGAGCTCGGCGAGGCGGAGCTGGACTGGCTGCCGGGCTACGAGAACTCCGGCCCGGTCCGGGTCGGCAACGGCGCGGCCCACCAGCTCCAGCTGGACGTGTACGGCGAGGTCACCGAGGCCCTGCACCTGGCCCACATGACGGGCCTCGCGCGCAACGACTACGCCGCGCTGCTCCAGCTGAAGCTGATCCGCTACCTGGAGGACCACTGGCAGGAGCCGGACGAGGGCATCTGGGAGGTGCGCGGCCCGCGCCGCCACTTCGTGCACTCCAAGGTGATGGCCTGGGTCGCCGTCGACCGCACGATCAAGCTGATCGAGTCCGGTGACGCGGACGGCCCGCTGGAGCGCTGGCGCGAGCTGCGCGACGACATCCACCGGGACGTGTGCGACAAGGGCTACGACAAGGAGCGCAACACCTTCACCCAGTCGTACGGCTCGAAGGAGCTGGACGCCTCCCTGCTGCTGATTCCGCAGATGGGCTTCCTGCCGCCGGACGACAAGCGGGTCATCGGCACCATCGAGGCGATCCAGCGTGAGCTGTCCACGTCGGACGGCTTCATCCTGCGCTACCCGACCACCAGCGGCGACGAGAACGTCGACGGCCTGCCCGGTGACGAAGGGGCCTTCCTGGCCTGCTCGTTCTGGATGGCCGACGACCTGGCGATGATCGGCCGCGTGGACGAGGCCCGCAAGCTCTTCGAGAAGCTGCTGTCCCTGCGCAACGACCTCGGCCTGCTCGCCGAGGAGTGGGACCCGCGCCTGCAGCGCCAGGTGGGCAACTTCCCGCAGGCGTTCAGCCACGTGCCGCTCATCGACACGGCGCTGCGTCTGACGGCCTCGGGCGCGTACGGCGGCTGAGCGGGGCGGCCCGCAAGGGGCCGGGGCGTCGCTCCGTCCCGTCGCCGGTGTGGCGCCTGCCTTCGCAGGGGTCTCACCGCGGCCTTCGCGGGGCCTGCCTGGCTGCGGCCTTCATCGCGGCTCACTGCGGCCTTCATCGCGGGCCGCACTCGGGCCCTCGCGGGAGTACCACCCCGGCCCTCGCGGGGTGCCGCCCCGGCCCTCGCGGCGCCTCGCCGCGGCCTCGCGGGCCTTCACCTGGCCCGGGCAGATGGACCACACGCTGCGGGACGACTGGCTGGAGCAGCAGAC
>NZ_JBEXSH010000708.1:0-4875 GCF_040613555.1 Streptomyces sp. NPDC006265 | reverse complement strand
CATCGCGTTTCACGTGAAACACCCAAGCCGGGCGATCTGTCGACGGGGCTATCCCTCTGGGCCTCCGAAGATGCCTCCGTTGCCGTTGCCCCTGGTGTTGCCGCCATCCAGGTTCGTATCGGTTGGCGTGGGCTCGGTGGAAGCCCCTCCGTCTGTGCCTCCGTTGCCGGTGCTACCGCCGTTCTGCGCCCCACCGTCGTTCTCGCATCCGAAGAACCCACAGGTGTTGCTCGGTGTGGGCGACGGAGTCGTGCTCTCGGTGGGCGTGGGGCTCGGCGACTCGGTCACGGTCTCGCTGGGCTCCACGCTGGGCGTCGGCTTCGGCGACGGAGCACCCGCTTCGTCCTGGATGACGCCGATCTTCTCGGCCTCGGGGAAGCCGAGGTCGGGCTTGCCCTTGAGCACGGCCTTCATGTACTCGGTCCACACCTGCGTGGGGACGTCACCACCGTGGATGGACTTCTCACCCGCGGTGCCGTTCATGGAGAGCAACTTGGCACTCTTGGGGTCCTCACGGAACATCGCGACCGAGGTCGACAGCTGCTGGGTGTAGCCGACGAACCAGGCCGACTTGTTCTCGTCGGTGGTACCGGTCTTGCCGGCCGCGGTACGGCCCAGGGAGAGGGCCTTCTTACCCGTACCGTTCTGGATGACGTTCTCCAGAGTGTCGGTGACGTTGTTGGCCACGTTCTCGGGCATCGCCTGCGTGATCCTCGGCTTCTTGAAGCCGTCGATCTCCTGGCCGTTGAACTTGACGCTGGTCACCGAGTACGGGGCGGCCTGCTTGCCCGCCGCGGCGAACGTCGCGTAGGCGTCGGCCATACGAATCGCGCTGGGAGTCGACGTACCGAGCGCGAATGAAGCGTTGAGGCCGGCGAAGCTGCTGTTCAGGATGCCGGACTTCTCGGCCAGGTCGGCCACGTTCTTCATTCCCACGTCCATGCCGAGCTGCACGAACGGCGTGTTCACGGACTGCTCCATCGCCTTGCGCAAGGAGATGTAGCCCCAGGGGTAGGCGCTCTCGTTCTCCTGGAAGAACGGGGTGTTGTCCTTCTTCAGGACGTAGCTTCCGTCGTTGTTCTTGACCTTGAGATGGTCGTTGCCGTTGTACTTGCTCAGCGGCGAGAGGGGACCCTCGCTCCGGTAGGTGCCGTGCTCCATCGCGGCGGCGAGCACGAACGGCTTCCATGTCGAACCGACGGGGACACCCGAGGTGTCCGCGTTGTTGTTGAAGTGGCCGTTCTCGTACCCCGCGCCGCCGTAGAGCGCGACGATCGCGCCGTCCTTGGGCTTCACCGACGCAGCACCGAACTGGACGTGCTTGTCCAGCTCACGGTTCTTCGGGTCGAGCTTCTCCTTCTCGACCTTCTTGACGGCCTTCGCCAGCGCCTCGACGTTGCCCTTCTTGAAGGTCGTCTTGATCTGGTAGCCGCCCTGGTCGAACTGCTTCTCGGAGATGTTGGAGTGGCTCAGGACGTACTTCTTGGCCGTGTCCACCAGGTAGCCGATCTGGCCGGTCATGCCCTTGGACGCCTTGCGGGGGTCGGGCATGGGGTACTTCTTGATCGCATCCTGGTACTGCTGGTCCGTGATCCTCTTGTCGTTGTGCATCTGCTCGAGGATCCAGGCCCAACGGTCCTTGGACCGCTTGAGGTTCTTGTCCTTGCTCGCGTTCGTGTCGAGGCTTTCGTTGCCCGCGGGGTCGTAGTACGTCGGACCCTTGAGAAGCGCGGCGAGGAAGGCGGACTCGCTCGGAGTGAGGTATCGCGCCTCCTTGCCGTAGTAGGCCTGGGCGGCGGCCTGGATGCCGTACGCGCCGCGGCCGTAGTACGAGGTATTCAGGTATCCCTGGAGGATCTCGTCCTTGGAGAGCTTCGTGCCCACCTTGATCGAGATGAACATTTCCTTGAACTTACGGCTGACCGTCTGTTCCTGGCTCAGGTAGGTGTTCTTGACGAACTGCTGGGTGATCGTCGAACCACCCTGCGTGTCACCGCCCCGGGCCATGTTCGCCACGGCACGGGCGATACCCATGGGGTCGACACCGGAGTCCTGGTAGAAGCTCTTGTTCTCGGCCGAGATCACCGCCCACCGCATGGCTGGGGGGATCCGGTCGATCGTGACGTTCTGCCGGTTCTGCCCGCTGCCCGCCGCGACCATCTGGCTGCCGTCGGCCCAGTAGTAGACGTTGTTCTGCGACAGTGCCGCCGCGTTCTCCTCGTTGGGCACGCCCACCATGGCGTAGCCGATGCCCGCCACGGCCACCAGGCTGCCGAAGAAGGCGATGCCCAGGCCGGAGACGAGCTTCCAGGACGGCATCCAGCGCTGCCTGCCGTACTTGCCGGCCCGCGGATAGTCGATCAACCGCTTCCTGTCGGGAACGGCGGCGGCGCGGCCTCTGCCCCGTCCGGGCCCGTTCGGCCCGCCGGGGGCGGCACGCCGGCCACCTCGGGTCGGTTCGGCGCCTCTACGGCGGCCGCCACCCGTACTTCTCTGCGCCGCACGGCGGGCCTCGGCACGGCCGCCGTACTGACGCTCCTCACCCCCGGAGTCGTAGGAGTCCGACCCATAGGAGTCGGACGGAGACCCGGTGGCGCCTCGCGGTGCCGCACGACGGCCGGGGGACGAGCCGGACTGGCCGCGTCGGGCCGCGGCACGTCCGCCTCCCTGCGGCTGCGGCGGTTTGCGACGGTGCTCGCTCATCGAACGACTACTCCTCGGGCAGGCGCACCCCTGCGCGCCTGGAAACGGCGGCTAGTTTCCGGTCCCCCCGAAGTACGGATGCGGTCGGCTCCGCATTCATCGGTCCCGCATGCACCCGTACTACACCGAAGACGACGACGCTCACAGGCGTCACTCGGTTCCCGGTGATGTGCATGGCGCACAGACTACGCACCGCCAAAACCTGCCGAGCCCCGAAGTTCACCTCAAATCAGGCAACTCGCGTCGGATGAATCGGTGATGTGATCCCGTTCACCCGACCCGCTCTTGTCGCATCCGGAAGGCCGTTCTATCGTCGTGATGTATCGAGTCGATACATCAGCACGACACATCGGCCCGACACATCGGCCTGATACATGCGCACCGCGGCGAGGGGAGGCGACGATGAGCCGGCGTTCCGGGATCCTCGAGTTCGCCGTACTCGGCCTGCTCCGCGAGTCTCCGATGCACGGCTATGAGCTGCGTAAACGGCTCAACACATCGCTGGGCGTCTTCCGTGCGTTCAGCTACGGGACGCTCTACCCCTGCCTCAAGACGCTGGTCGCCAACGGCTGGCTGATCGAGGAACCCGGGAGCACCCCCGAGGAAGCCCTCGCCGCCCCCCTCACGGGGCGCCGCGCCAAGATCGTCTACCGGTTGACGGCGGAGGGTAAGGAGCACTTCGAGCAGTTGCTCTCGCAGACCGGGCCAGACGCGTACGAAGACGAAACCTTCGCAGCCCGTTTCGCCTTCTTCGGACAGACCTCACGCGATGTCCGCATGCGCGTGCTCGAGGGCCGCCGCAGTCGGCTGGAGGAGCGGCTGGAGAAGATGAGCGCGTCCCTGGCCCGGACCCGGGAGCGCCTCGACGACTACACGCTCGAGCTCCAGCGCCACGGGATGGAGTCCGTGGAGCGCGAGGTGCGCTGGCTGAACGAGCTCATCGAGAGCGAGCGGGCGGGGCGGGACCTCAAGGGTCCGGCCTCCGGAGAACCCGCATCGCGCGACACCACATCTGGAGCGTCGGGCGTCCTGCCCCGGCCGGGGGACGACCTCCGGCCGGATACGCCCGACGACACCGCCACGTGAGAGCCCACGCAGGGCCTCACTCGTACACACAGGGAGCAACCGCCATGGGTTCGGTTCGCGTAGCCATCGTCGGTGTGGGCAACTGCGCCGCATCGCTGGTGCAGGGAGTCGAGTACTACAAGGACGCCGACCCGGCGTCCAGGGTGCCGGGCCTGATGCACGTCCAGTTCGGCGACTATCACGTCAGCGACATCGAGTTCGTCGCCGCGTTCGACGTGGACGCCAAGAAGGTCGGTCTCGACCTCGCGGACGCCATCGGCGCCTCCGAGAACAACACCATCAAGATCTGCGACGTGCCCAGCACGGGTGTCACGGTGCAGCGCGGCCACACCCTCGACGGCCTCGGCAAGTACTACCGCGAGACCATCGAGGAGTCCGCCGAGGAGCCGGCCGACATCGTCCAGGTCCTCAAGGACAAGCAGATCGACGTCCTCGTCTGCTACCTGCCCGTCGGCTCCGAGGACGCGGCGAAGTACTACGCGCAGTGCGCCATCGACGCCAAGGTCGCCTTCGTCAACGCCCTTCCGGTCTTCATCGCCGGCACCAAGCAGTGGGCGGACAAGTTCACCGAGGCGGGTGTCCCGATCGTCGGTGACGACATCAAGTCGCAGGTGGGCGCCACCATCACGCACCGTGTGATGGCGAAGCTGTTCGAGGACCGGGGCGTCGTCCTGGACCGCACGATGCAGCTGAACGTCGGCGGCAACATGGACTTCAAGAACATGCTCGAGCGCGACCGCCTCGAGTCGAAGAAGATCTCCAAGACGCAGGCCGTCACCTCCCAGATCCGCGACCGCGACATGGGCGAGGGCAACGTCCACATCGGCCCGTCCGACTACGTCGCCTGGCTGGACGACCGCAAGTGGGCCTATGTCCGCCTCGAGGGCCGCGCCTTCGGTGACGTCCCGCTGAACCTGGAGTACAAGCTCGAGGTCTGGGACTCCCCGAACTCCGCCGGCGTCATCATCGACGCCCTGCGCGCCGCGAAGATCGCCAAGGACCGCGGCATCGGCGGTCCGATCCTCTCCGCGTCGAGCTACTTCATGAAGTCCCCGCCCGTGCAGTACTTCGACGACGAGGCCCGCG
>NZ_JBEXSH010000707.1:0-4878 GCF_040613555.1 Streptomyces sp. NPDC006265 | reverse complement strand
GATGCGCCAGGGCGATCGTGCGGTGCAGGCCGGGCCGGGCCAGCGGAGTGACCCGCAGCCCGCGCCCGGACCTGGCCGCCACCATCCGGGGCACCACCGCGACCCCCAGCCCGGCTCGTACGAAACCCAGCACCGCATCCATCTCGCCGCCCTCCACGGCGAAGTCGGGTTCGAACCCCTCCGCGCGACACGCGGCCACCGTCAGCTCCCGCAGGTCGTACCCGTGCCGGAACATCACCAGCCGCTCACCCTCCAGGTCGCAGACCCGCACGGTGCGGCGCCCCCGGCCGGGAGGCGGGGCGTCCGGCCAGGAGACCACGACGAGATCCTCCCGCAGCAGCTCCACCGTGGTCAGCGCCGGCGACGGCGTCGGCAGCGGCAGCACCACCAGCGCCAGGTCCAGAGCCCCGCGGGCCAGCTCCCGCACCAGATCATGCGAGCCGCCCTCCTCGATCAGCAGCCGGACGCCGGGGTAGCGGTCGTGGAACGCCCGCAGCACATCCGGCAGCAGACCCGTGCACAGACTCGGCGTCGCCCCCAGCCGCACCCGGCCGCTGCGCAACTGCACCAGTTCCTGCACCTCGTGCCGGGCCGTGTCGGCGTCGGCCAGGATGCGCCGGGCCAGGGGCAGCAGCGCCTCCCCGGCGTCCGTGAGCGTGATGTTGCCCCGGGCGCGCAGGAACAGATCCGCGCCCAGCTCCCGCTCCAGCGCCTTGATCTGCTGCGACAGCGACGGCTGGGCGACATGGACCAGATCGGCGGCCCGGGTGAAGTGCCGGGTCTCGGCGACGGCCACGAAGTACTGGAGCTGCTGGAACTGCATGCACTCACGATAGCTCCAGCCTATGGATTCAAGCTGGACCATGTCTTGGACCGATCGGCCGCAGGTCCGTAGCGTGCTGTTCCATGGCTCTGGCAACGCGGACGGACCGACGGCCGTCTCTCGCACGCACCGTGTGGGACTCCACCGTCGGCAAGAAGACCGTGATGGCGGTCAGTGGTCTGATCATGCTGCTGTACCTGGTCGTCCACATGATCGGAAACCTGAAGATCTTCTTCGGGGCGGGAGAGTTCAACCACTACGCGCACTGGCTGCGCACCGTGGGCGAGCCGTTCATGCACTACGAGTGGACGCTCTGGCTCGTCCGGATCGTGCTGGTCGCCGCCGTCGTCGCGCACGCCACCTCGGCGTACCAGCTCAGCCGCCGTGACATCAGGGCCCGGCCCAGCAAGTACGTGCACAAGAAGGCACGGGCGCCGTGTGGCACATCCTCGACCTGACGACCGGCACCGTGCACTCCGGCGGCTTCCAGGAGGGCCACCCGTACCAGAACGTCGTGGACACCTTCTCCACCTGGTACGGCAACCTCGTCTACATCGTCGCGATGCTCGCGCTCGGCCTGCACGTCCGGCACGGCTTCTGGAGCGCGGCCCAGACGCTCGGCGCCGGCAGCCGCACCCGCGATCGGGCCCTGAAGACCGTCGCAGGCGTTCTCGCACTGCTGCTCACGGCCGGCTTCATCGCCGTACCCGTGGGCGTCATGACCGGAGTGGTGAGCTGAAGATGACCTACACCGACTACCCGACGGGCGAACCCGTCGTCGACACCAAGGCCCCCTCCGGCCCCGTCGACGATCGCTGGGACAAGCGCCGCTTCGAGGCCAGGCTGGTCAACCCCGCCAACCGGCGCAAGCACACCGTGATCGTCGTCGGCACCGGCCTCGCAGGCGGCTCCGCCGGGGCCACCCTCGCCGAACAGGGCTACCACGTCGTCCAGTTCTGCTACCAGGATTCGCCCCGCCGCGCTCACTCCATCGCCGCGCAGGGTGGCATCAACGCCGCGAAGAACTACCGCAACGACGGCGACTCCGTCCACCGCCTGTTCTACGACACCGTCAAGGGCGGCGACTTCCGCGCCCGCGAGTCCAACGTCCACCGGCTCGCGCAGATCTCCGTCGAGATCATCGACCAGTGCGTGGCCCAGGGTGTGCCCTTCGCCCGGGAGTACGGCGGTCTGCTCGACACCCGGTCGTTCGGCGGCGTGCAGGTGTCGCGCACGTTCTACGCCCGGGGCCAGACGGGCCAGCAGCTCCTCCTCGGCGCCTACCAGGCCCTCAGCCGGCAGATCGCCGCCGGGAACATCGAGATGCACCCGCGCACCGAGATGCTCGACCTGATCGTCGTCGACGGGCGGGCGCGTGGGATCGTGGCCCGGGACCTGGTGACGGGGAAGATCGACACGTATGTCGCGGACGCCGTCGTGCTCGCCTCCGGCGGATACGGCAACGTCTTCTACCTGTCGACGAACGCCATGAACTCCAACGCCACCGCCATCTGGCGGGCCCACCGGCGCGGCGCCCTCTTCGCCAACCCGTGCTTCACCCAGATCCACCCCACCTGCATCCCGCGCACCGGCGACCACCAGTCCAAGCTGACGCTGATGAGCGAGTCGCTGCGCAACGACGGGCGCATCTGGGTGCCGAAGGCGAAGGGCGACCAGCGGCCCCCGAACGAGATCCCCGAGGACGAGCGCGACTACTACCTGGAGCGCATCTACCCGTCGTTCGGCAACCTCGTCCCGCGCGACATCGCCTCCCGCGCCGCGAAGAACGTCTGTGACGAGGGCAGGGGAGTGGGCCCCGGTGGTCAGGGCGTCTACCTCGACTTCGCCGACGCCGTCGCGCGCATGGGACGGGAGACCGTCGAGGCCAAGTACGGCAACCTCTTCGACATGTACCAGCGGATCACCGACGAGGATCCGTACGAGGTGCCGATGCGGATCTACCCCGCCGTGCACTACACGATGGGCGGCCTGTGGGTCGACTACGACCTCCAGACCACCGTCCCCGGGCTGTTCGCGATCGGCGAGGCCAACTTCTCCGACCACGGCGCCAACCGGCTCGGCGCCTCGGCGCTGATGCAGGGACTCGCGGACGGCTACTTCGTCCTCCCCTCGACCATCAACGACTACCTGGCCCGAAACCCGCACCACGACGCCGTGACCGGCGAACACCCCGTCGTCCAGGAGGTGCTGGCCGACACCCAGGACCGGCTCAACCTGCTGCTGTCCGTCGACGGCGACCGCACCCCCGACTCCTTCCACCGCGAGGTCGGCGAACTCATGTGGGAGTTCTGCGGCATGGCCCGCACCGACTCGGGGTTGCGCAAGGCGCTGGAGCGCATCCCGCAGATCCGCGAGGAGTTCTGGCGGCGCATCAAGGTGCCCGGCACCGGCGAGGAGTTCAACCAGTCACTGGAGAAGGCCAACCGCGTCGTCGACTACCTGGAGCTCGCCGAGCTGATGTGCCTCGACGCGCTGCACCGCGAGGAGTCCTGCGGCGGCCACTTCCGCGAGGAGTCCCAGACGCCCGACGGCGAGGCCGCCCGCAGGGACGAGGAGTTCGGGTACGCGGCCGCCTGGGAGTTCACCGGCACCGGCGAGGCTCCCGTCCTCCACAAGGAAGACCTGGTCTTCGAGTACGTCCACCCCACCCAGCGGAGCTACGCATGAAGCTCACCCTGCGCGTCTGGCGGCAACGGAACGCCGACGCCGACGGCACGATGTCCACGTACGAGGTGGACGGGATCTCACCCGACATGTCCTTCCTGGAGATGCTCGACACGCTCAACGAGGAACTCATCGTCAAGGGCGAGGATCCCGTCGCCTTCGACCACGACTGCCGTGAGGGCATCTGCGGGGCGTGCTCGCTCGTCATCAACGGTGATGCGCACGGGCCCGAGCGGACCACCACCTGCCAGCTGCACATGCGGTCGTTCGAGGACGGCGACACGATCGACGTCGAGCCGTGGCGGGCGTCCGCGTTCCCGGTGATCAAGGATCTGGTCGTCGACAGGACGGCGTTCGACCGGATCATCCAGGCCGGCGGGTACATCACCGCGCCGACCGGGGCGGCTCCCGAGGCGCACGCCACGCCGGTGCCGAAGCCGGACGCCGACCTCGCCTTCGAGCACGCCGAGTGCATCGGGTGCGGGGCGTGCGTGGCGGCCTGTCCGAACGGGGCGGCGATGCTGTTCACGTCCGCCAAGATCAACCATCTCAATGTGCTGCCACAGGGGGCGCCCGAGCGGGAGACGCGGGTGCTGGACATGGTGGAGCAGATGGACGAGGAGGGGTTCGGGGGGTGCACGCTCGCGGGTGAGTGCGCCACGGCCTGCCCGAAGGGGATCCCGTTGATGTCCATCACCAGCATGAACAAGGAGTGGTTGCGGTCCGCGCGGAAGGTGAAGCGGTAGCGCCGTAGGGGCTTCGGTACCTGGGCGGCTGCTGGTGCATCGTGGTTGGTCGCGCAGTTCCCCGCGCTCTTCCTCGAAGGCCGCCTCGTCGATGGCGCCCTCCTCCAGGGCCCGGTCGAGTGCCGCCAGGCGCGCCTGCACCGCACGCGGGCCGCCGGCCTGGCGTTCGGCCTCCTGGAGCAGGTGGTCGGCGACCCAGAGCGTTCCGCGCACGGGGGCGAGCGGCAGCAGCAGGAGCCCGGTCACGAGTCCCACGGTGTCACCGGCCGGCCGGGGCGGACGGCGCGTCGACGAAGCTGTAGCACGGCAGCGGGCCGGTCACGCTGAGCACCATGCCGCGGTCGAGAATCAGCTCCAGCACGTCGTAGAGGGTCCCGGCGCGGGGAGCACAGACGATCTCGTCGCTGTAGACGGTCATGCGGCGGTCCTTCCGGTCAGCGGTTGCGGCGGTCCGGTCACTGGTCCTGGGCGCCGCGCCGCAAGCGCGCGATCCGGCGGTACTGCACCAGCTCGCCCGCCGAGTCCAGTTCCACCCGGTACGTCGCGAGCAGGCTTCGAGAATCTCGAGGGCTGCAACGAGATCCTCAACCTGACGCGCCCGGACATCGTCCGTTCGGGCCAGTC
>NZ_JBEXSH010000706.1:0-4881 GCF_040613555.1 Streptomyces sp. NPDC006265 | reverse complement strand
AAACCAGTCGGCCGCCCCGGGTTCCCCATCCCGTACGAGACGAGAGGGAGATCCCAGTATGGACTCCACCCTGCGCGTACAGGCCCGCTGCGGGCTGGCGGAGCTGCTCGACCTCCTCCTGCAGCACGTGCAGGCACTCCGCGCGTTCCAGGGCGACCGCCGAGGAGGCGGGGGCGGTCGGCGGCCCGGCGGGAACCGGGTCCGTGACGGCCAGACCGGTCAGCGGGTCGGTCGTGTCCAAGCCCGCCAGCTCCAGGATCCGGCGCGGCTGGCCGTTCCAGTTCGTCGCCGTCACCGTCAGCGACCGCCGCCGGCCGTGGTCGGCCAGCACGTCCAGGAACTGCAGACCGGCCGTGTCCATGAAGTGCACGCCCGCCATGTCCAGGTCGACCCGGGTGACGGTGACCGGCAGGCCCGCCAGGGTCCGGGCCAGGATGTCCGCGCAGCCGTGGACGAGCTCACCCCGCGGGGTGAGCTCGGCACCGGCCGCGTCGACGCGGCCACAGATGACCAGGGTGTCCAGCCCTCCTGGGAGATGTGGTGATGCCGCTGAGGTCATGTCACCGCCTTGTCGGTCCTCGTCGGTCGTGTTCGTCTCGCCGGACTGCACGACGTCACTCGCCCCCGTGGACGTCGATGTGAGGTGCGCCTGCCCGCCGTTCGGCGTACTACACACCCTTTGAGGGAATGAGCCTTTGTCGTACGGGTACGAGCGCTGTGGTCCGGAAGCATCGGGAGAGGGCCTTGAACACTCGTCAACAGCTGTCGGAGACCGGCCCACGAGGCCCGGTGCCGGGCCTCGCGGTGTTCCCGCTGGCCGGGCAGCAGGGCGTCCGGGCGGCCGGTGAGGTCGGTCTGACGACCCGCGCGATCTGGGAAGGCGTACTGGAACAGGCTGTTCGCGAGGACGATGACGTGTACTGCCTGGAGTTGTCCGGCGTGACGTTCGTCGACGTCGCGGGCGCCGGCGCGCTCGCGGCCGCCGCGGGGCAGCTCCGGGACGGCCGGCGGTTCGTGGTGCGCAGGCCGCCGCCCGCCCTGCGGCGCACGCTGGACCTGCTGTGGCCGGGCCAGAGGGGAATCGAGGTGTCGACGTCATGACCGTTGTCGCCATCGAGCCCTTCGGGTCCCTCGACCCCTTCGCCCACCCCGCGCTCTTCTACCGGGACGAGCAGGAGTACCTCGACGGCACCCTGCCGTTCGTGCACGACGGCCTGGACGCCGGCGAGCCGGTCGCCGTCGCCGTGCCCGGCAAGAACCTCGCCCTGATCAGGGACGCGCTGGGGGACGCCGCCGGGGCCGTGCGGCTGCTGGACATGCGTGAGGCCGGACGCAACCCCGGGCGGATCATCCCCGGCGTGCTGCGCGCCTTCGCCGACGCCCAGCCCGCCGGCCGCCGGGTGCGGATCATCGGCGAGCCCGTCTGGGCGGGCCGCTCCGACACCGAGTACCCGGCCTGCGCCCAGCACGAGGCGCTCATCAACGCCGCATTCCAGGGCCGTACCGTGACGATCATGTGCCCGTACGATGTGGCGCGGCTGCCCGAGCACATGGTCGCCGACGCGTACGCCACCCACCCCACCGTCATCCACTCCGGCACCCGCACGGCGCGGGACAACGACGCGTACGCCCCCGGGGATGTCGTCAGCCGCTACAACGAGCCGCTGGCGCCCGTGCAGGACGCGCTGACGCTCTCCTTCGTCTCCGACTCGCTCTCCCACGCCCGGCATGTGGCCGTCGGGGAAGGCGCCCGGCTCGGTCTCTCCGGCGTGAAACTGGACGACCTGGCCCTCGCCACGGCCGAACTCACCACCAACAGCGTGGTGCACGGCGGCGGTTCGGGCGTGCTGCGGGTGTGGGCCGAGGACGGGTACGTGGTGTGCGAGGTCCGTGACGAGGGACACTTCGCGGACATCCTGGCCGGACGCCGGCCCGTGCCCCGCGACCAGCGCGGCGGGCGCGGGGTCCTGCTGGTCAATCTGATCGCCGACCTGGTGCGGGTGCACCGGAGCGACAGCGGTACGACCGTGCGCTGCTGGTTCGCCCGCTGACCGGCGCCTGACGCTCAGGTGCTCAGCGGGTCCAGCGCCAGGGGCGCGATCCTGCCCTCCAGCATCGCGCCGAGCCCCTCCACGGCACACACGTCCGGGCGCTCGGCGATGTGCACCGGCATGCCCGTCGCCTGCCGCAGCATCTGGTCCAGGCCCGGCAGCAGGGCGCTGCCGCCGACCATCATGATCCCCCGGTCGGCGAGGTCGGCGACCAGATCGGGCGGGCAGGACCGCAGCACCTTGCCGATGCCGTCCAGGATCGCGGTGAGCGGCGCCTGGATGGCGTCCCGCACGGCGGCGGTGTCGACCTGGACGGAGCGGGCCAGGCCGGTGGCGACGTCCCGGCCGTGGATCTCCGTGGAGGCCGGGCCCTGCGCGGTGAGGCCGTTGCCGGACAGGGCCAGCTGCAATGGCCGTACCGACTGGCTCGGCAGCATCAGCTCGTGCTCGTGGCGCAGGTGCTGCACGATCGCGTGGTCGACGGCCTCCCCGCCCACCGGGATGCGCTCGGCGGTGACGATCGAGCCGAGCGACAGCACGGCCACCTGGGTGGCCGCCGCCCCGCACACCATGATCATGGTCGCCTCGGGATGCTCCACGGGCAGCCCGCAGCCGACGGCGGCGGCGATGAGCGTGTCGACCAGTTCCACGCGGCGCGCGCCCAGGCCGACGAGCGTCTCGATCGCGGCGCGCTGGGCCAGCGGGTCGGCGTCGTGCGGGGTGCAGGCGGCGGCCCGCAGGATCGGCTTGCGGCGCAGGCCGCGGCGCATCTTGTCGCCGAGCAGGTGCCGCAGCATGCGCTGCGCCATCTCGATGTCCACGACGGTGCCGCCGGAGACCGGCCGTACCACCCGGATGTAGTCCGGGGTACGGCCGGTCATCTTCTCCGCGAGCTCCCCGACCGCGATCAGCGCGCCGGTACGGGTGTTCACGGCGGCGGCGGACGGCTGGTTGACGACGAGCCCGGCGCCCTTGACGTAGACGCGTGTGCGGGCCGCCCCCAGATCGACGGCGAAGTGGCAGCGGCGCAACTGCTCCAGACTGGCGGTCATGGCAGGTCCTCCCGAGAGCAGAGACCGTGGGGGGCCGCCAGGTGGCGGGCCTCGCAGACGTGGGTCCGCCGGGACGGCGGGCCTCCTTCGCATCGTGCGCGGGAGGGGGCCGGGCCGCCTTTCGTGGGGGGCCGGGCGGGGTGCCGCCGAACGGGGGGTTCGCCGTTCGGCCACAGGGACTGCGCGGCCTCCAGCGGGGGCGCGAGGGAGGTCACGGTGGTCTCGCGGCCGGCCTCGCGCAGCTGCCGGTCGGGCGTGGTGTTCCGGGCGAGGCCGACCAAGCGCAGCCCGCTGGGCGGTGGCCAGCTCGGCGACCGTGGAACCGATCACCAGGCCCGTCGCGGCCGGCCCGTCCAGGCGTCGAAGGCGCGCAGCATGCAGTCCGGGTGGCGGGGTGAGCAGGGCGAGGCCCTCGGTGCGTCCGTGGACGCCGGCCAGGCGCAGGGCGCCGTAGGGCCGCAGACAGCGGGGTACCGGGCTGGAAGCGCTGGGGGCCCTGGGCGGCCGAGCCGGCGGCGAACTGCTCGTAGACGGCCGGGGAGACGATCACCTGGGCGGCGGCCAATTTCACGCCGAACTCGATCTCCACGCCGTTGGCCTCGGCGAACCGTCCCGGAAGACGCGCAGCGCGGACTCGGCCGCCGCCCGCACTCCGTCCAGGGCGCCCTCGACGGTGTGGGTCGCCCGGACCGCGCCGTCGCCGCGGGAGACCAGGCGGGAGCCGGACCGCTCCTCCACCGCCTCGACCGCGACCACGGCACCGTCACCGGTCTTGAACTCGACCAACCCGTCCACGACGCCCCCGTCGTCCGATTGCGCTGGGCAGTCATGGTGACGGAAGGTACTTGATGAGGCATCGGGCATTCACCGAACTCATCCACCGACCGTTCCCCGGATCACCCCCAGCTCCACCAGGTCCTGCGGCCGGATGCGGAGCTGGTCCGCCGTCGACTCGACCTCGCGCGGGGGCCGTTTGAGGATGACCGCCGCCAGTTCCGGCGCGATCACCGAGAAGTAGCTGTCGGGTGTGGCCCACGTGTTGCCGGGGGCGGCCAGGGCCAGTGCGCCGCCCGAGCCTCCCTCGCCGATCACCAGTGTGGTCACCGGGGTGCGGGCGCTCGCGACCGCGCCGAACAGGTCGGCGATCGCCGCGCCCGCGCCCTGCCGCTCCGCCTCCGCGTCGTTGGCCGCGCCCGGGGTGTCCACGAGGGTCAGCACCGGGACGCCGAGTCGGTCCGCGAGGCGGATCAGCCGGGCGGCAGCGCGGTAGCCGGCGGGGCGGGTCGCGGTCCCGGTCTGCGCGGCATACGCGACCGTACGGCCCTCGTGCGTGCCGAAGCCGCACAGCATGCCGTCCGGGTCGGTGCCGCCGCACCGGTCGCCGCTGATGGCCGTCCTTTCGGTGAAGTACGCGTCCAAGTAGGCCCCGGCGCGTGGCCGTTGCGGGGACCTGGCCCGGCGGACGGCGTCCCAGCCGGTGACGGGCAGCACCGCGGACTCGCCGAGCGGTTCGGGCGGCGGGGCGGGCGTGGCGGACGGGCACGTCAGCAGCCGAAGCCAGCGCCCGAGCGTCTCGCGCAGCTCCTCCGGCCGTACGACCGCGTCCGCCGCCCCGGCCGCGACCTGCGCCTCCGCCGTGTACGCCGCCGGGTCCGCGTCCGCCGGCCGCACCCGGGACCCGGCGAAGCCGACCTGGGCGCCGGGCAGCGCGAGCACCACGTCGGCGCCCGCGCCCAGGGTGGCCCAGCCGCCCCCGGTCGTCGGATCGCGCAGGACCG
>NZ_JBEXSH010000705.1:0-4889 GCF_040613555.1 Streptomyces sp. NPDC006265 | reverse complement strand
GTGGTCGGATTCTCCGGGTGGCTGACCAACGCCGGCCGGGTGACCGGCCTGCTGGCCGGGTACGCCTGCGCGGTGCTGCTCGCGTTGATGTCCCGGGTAGACGTTGACCAACAGGATGGCGCCGAAGCCGAGCTCGGTCAGCGCGGGGCCGCGCCGCAGCGGGCGCGTCGGGATGTGCCCGGTGGCGGGGCGCTCGGCGGGATGGCTCATGCCTCGTCCAGCCTCTCCGGGTGGGCGAACGGCTCTCCGGCCCCGAAGCGGGCCACCTCGGCGACCACGCTCTCCCCGATGCGGTGCAGCTCGCCGCCCATGGAACCGGCGACATGGGGGGTCAGGACCACGTTGGGCAGGGCGAAGAAGGGGCTGCCGGGCGGCAGCGGCTGGGGCTCGGTGACGTCCAGCACCGCACGGATGCGGCCGGAGCGCAGTTCGGCCAGCAGCGCCTCGTGGTCGACGACGGCGCCGCGCGCGGTGTTCAGCAGGGTCGCGCCGTCCCGCATCAGCGCCAGGCGGCGGGCGTCGATCTGGCCGGTGGTCTCGGGCGTCAGCGGCTGGTGGAGCGAGACGACATCGCCGGCGGCCATCACCTCGTCGAGCCCGGCGGCGCGCACGCCCAGCTCGGCCGCCAGCGCGGGCGTCAGCTCGGGGCTGTAGACCACGACGTCGAGGTCGAAGGGGCGCAGCAGCCGGATGAGGGCGCGCCCGATGGTGGAGGCGCCGACGATGCCGACGGTGCACCGGTGGTTGCCGGTGTCGGTCAGCTCGGTGGCCCGGTCGAAGAGGGCGCGCCGCTCGCGGTACATGCGCTCGGCGCGGTAGACCGCCTTGTTGGACAGCAGGATCATGGCGAGGGCGAACTCGGCCACCGGCACGGCGTTGGCGGCGCGCGCGTTGGCCGCCCGCACGCCGCGGGCGGCGAGCCCGCGCGGGTCCTCAAGGCAGGTGGCGGCGACGCCTCCGGCGTAGACGACGGCGCGCAGCCGGGGGGCGTCGTCGGCGCGGGTGAGGACGGGCGCGCCCCAGCCGGCGAGGAGGATCTCGGTGGCGGCGAGCGTGCGGCGCGCCGCGTCGGAGTCCAGCTCCGTGAGGACGAGCCGGGTGTCGACGTCGGCGTGCCGGCGCAGTTCGTCGAGCAGGTCCGGGCGGAAGAATTGCGGCACGAGCGAGCCCGAGCTCATCGCGAAGGTCGCGCGGGGGCGGGTCATGGCCGTCCCCGCGACGTGACACCCGCGCCGCCGGGCTCGGCGAGCGCCTGCGGGCCGAGGCTCACGCCGGTGAATCCGCCGTCGGTCTCCACCAGGAGGACCGGAACCGCCGTCACACCGACGGCGACGACGCCGCTGGCGTCCCCGAGACTGCGGTACTCAGTGGCCTTCATTCGCGATGCACTCCTTGCCTGCCGCGACCAGTGGCCCCGGAAATTATCATACGAATGACGTCTTATGAACCCTGTCCGATTCCTTGCCCCACGGGGAGTGAAGCGCTACGGTCCCGGAAGCTATAGGTCATACGTGTGATGTATGTCGTTTCAGGAGGGGCGGGGAGACATGCGTAAGAGACTGACCGGCGTCCTTGCCGTCGCGGCGGTGGCCGCGGTCACGGCGGGGATGCCGGTAGCCGCGGCGGGCGGCCAGAAGCAGGCCGAGATCGTGGTGTACGTGGCGGCCGACGGCAGCGCGGACGCCTCCGGCACACGGGACGACCCGTTCGCCACCGTTGAGCAGGCCAGGGACGCCCTGGCGGGCCGCACCAGCGAGAGCCGCAGGGGGCGCGTCTGGATTCGCGGGGGCACCTACAAGGTTTCGAAGTCGGTGGCTCTGTCCGGCGAGAAGAACAGCCACGTCACGTACGCCGCCTACCGGGGTGAGGACGTGGAGTTCACCGGCGTGACGACGCTGCCGGCCGACCGCTTCGTGCCGCTGGCCGAGGTCCCGGGGGACGACTCCCGGTTCTCCTCCCGCTCACGCGTGCCGAAGGAGGTGGCCGGCCAGGTGTATGTGTACGACCTGGGGGCGGAGTCCGTCCCCACCGGTCAGATGAACAAGAACGGCTTCAACTGGAAGCCGCAGCCCTACCCGCCGCAACTGCTGACCGACAACGTGGTCCAGACGCTGGCGCAGTACCCCAACAGCGGCCACCTCGACCGCGGGGCGATGAGCGTGCGCGATGGAGGCGAGAGCGCGCGCAACCACTTCTCCGACAAGTCGAAGGACGGCACCACCCTGCCGTACGAGGAGATGCTCCGGCTCCGCGGCCCGGCCTTCAGCGTCAAGAGCTCAGAGCTGCTCAAGCGGTTCGCGTCCTGGGCCCCTCCCTACGCCCCCTCGGGCGGCGGCCAGGTGGACAACACCGCCTACGAGACGGACGGCTGGCTGGCCGGCTACGTCGGCAACAACTGGGCCGACGACCGGGTGCGCATCACCTCCACCAGTCCGGAGGGCCTGAACGACAAGGGCGAGGCCGACGGCTGGCACATACGCACCGCCTACCCGTCGATGTACGGCGCCTCCACCAATGCGCTCTCCCTTGTCGCGCAGAACATACTCGGCGAGCTGGACGCCGAGGGCGAGTACTACATCGACCGCTTCGAGGGGAACGACGTCCTCTACTACTACCCGCCCGGCGGGACGGTGGAAGGCAGGGACATCAGCCTGAGCTCGCTCGACCAGCCCTTCTTCACGCTGGAGAACGTCACCGGCGTGACCATCAAGGGGGTGCGGATGAACGGCTCCACCAGCAACGGCATACGGATGCTGGACTGCGAGTCCTGCACGGTCGACGGCGTGGAGATCCGCAACGTGAGCCTGGACGCCATAACCATCGGCGAGGCCACCGACACCATCACGGCGGTCACCGAGTACAAAACCAGCCGGGGCGGGCACCACAACCGCGTCATCAACAGCAAGCTGCACGACCTCGGCAGCGGCGGGGTATTCCTGGCCGGTGGCGACCGCAAAACCCTGGAGCGCGGCAACAACCTGGTGGCGCACAACGAGATATACAACTTCTCCAAGCAGGCCACCACCTACACGCCGGCCGGCTACCTCTACGGCGTCGGCAACACCTTCCGGCACAACCACGTGCACGACGCGCCGCACATGGCGATCCAGATCATGGGAAACGACATGCGGGTGGTCCACAACCGCTTCGAGAACCTCGTGACCAACTCCGGCGACATGGGCGCGATCTACTCCGGGCGCGACTTCACGTACCTGAACAACGAGATCGCCTACAACTACTTCCACGACATCGGCCGGGCGAACGACACCCATGCCGTCTACATGGACGACGGCATGTCGGGGATGATCATACACCACAACGTCTTCGACACCGGCAAGGACGCCGTGTACTTCAACTCCGGCCGCGCCAACGTCGCCTCGGACAACGTCTTCCTCGACGTCGAGAAGATGGGCCACGACTGGGTGTACCACCATTTCAACGAGCAATTGCCGGTACCCAACGCCAAGGTGATCACCGAGCGTTTCAACGACATGCTGCGAGTCGGCGACGGCAGCGGCTTCACCAACACCGAGCAGAACGTGCGGCGCTGGTACGAGCACTACGAGGACCTGTACCCGAGCCTGAAGGACTGGTACGTGCCGGTGGACGCAACCGGCAAACCCTGCACCGCGGTGGGCACCGACGAGTGCACCTCCTCCTACGTCTGGAAGGACCCCAACTCGCTCTACGTGCCCTCGAACAGCGAGCTGACTCGCTCGGTGCGCATCAACACCGGCGGGTTCTACCACACCAGCGACCCGTCGATCGCGACCTTCAACCCGGACTGGGACTCCTACAACGTCTCCGGCGAGGACCCGGCGGACTTCGCTTTCGACCCGGAGACGGGCCAGTTCGACGCGGACACCACCTCCCTCAACGAGACGGACGGCTTCGGCTCCGCGTGGGTGGAGGAGTGGAACAGCAACGTCGGCCTGGCGGGCATCGGCCCGCGGTGAGGTGATAGCGCTGTGCCCCCGTGCAGCGGCCGACCGCCGCACGGGGGCACACGCGTGTCAGGGTGTCCGGGCGCCGCCGGGGAACGGTGACCGGCTGGGTGGCCGACTTGTTGCTGGACATGGCCGAGCAGTCACATCGCCCACCACGGAACAGAACCGTCGAAAAGCCGCTGCCCAAGCCACTCGAACGAGACTTCCCGCACCTCATCGGCGCCGTACCGGATCCTCACCGCCGCTCCTGCGGCACCACGCTCACGTATTGCGACCATCGCGCACTTTCGCGCCCAAGCCCGTGCTGATCACGAGCAACTGGGCCACACGAGCACGCAGTCGACTCCCGAACACCCTTATCAATCACTGAACTTCACTCTCACCGGTAGAAGTTCGGGGTGCCACGCATGCACCACGGCGCGTTCCCAGGCACTGTTCAAGCAGTGTTCAGGAAGTACCCGCATTGTTCATTCGGGCGCGGAACCTACAGGCGGTGCGCAGCGGCGAAATCCTCGCCGTGGTCGGCGAGAACGGCTCGGGGAAGTCCACCCTTACCCGGCTGCTCGCCGCCATCTTCCTGGCCGACAAGGGCATGGTCTCCTGGAACGGCCGCGACGTCGCCGACCTCGACCCCGACAGCCTGTGGGACCTGTCCGGGCTGGTGCCGCAGAACTTCGCGCAGTGGCCTCTGTCCGTCCGCGACAACGTCACCCTCGGCCAGCCCCGCGAGGCGGGCGACGACCTGGTGTGGCGGGCCTTGGAGGAGGTCGGGCTGCGGGACGCCGTCGAGGAACTCCCCGACGGCCTGGACACGCTGCTGGCCCGGGAGCTGTGGGGCGGGACGGAATGAGGGGCCACGAAGTTTCCGGACAGGCACCCAATAGGGTTGTCCTGGACAAGGAAACGAGGAAGAAGTGGCGCCACCCAGTAAGTACTCGCCGG
>NZ_JBEXSH010000704.1:0-4925 GCF_040613555.1 Streptomyces sp. NPDC006265 | reverse complement strand
CATGGCCGCGCCCCGTCTGCTCCTGCTCGACGAGCCCTCCCTGGGCCTGGCCCCGCAGATGGTGTACCGGATCGCCGAGGTCGTCCGCGAGATCAATGCGCAAGGCACCGCCGTGCTGCTCGTCGAGCAGAACGCGGGCATGGCGCTGTCCCTCGCCGACACCGCCCACGTCCTGGAGGTCGGCGAGGTCCGCCTCTCCGGGTCCGCCGAGGAACTCGCCCGCACGGACGCCGTGAAGCGGCTGTACCTGGGCGAGACCACCGAAGAAGGCGCCGAGGCCGCCGACGAAGGCACCGAGACCGCGCAGAGAGCCGGAACCACCGAGGGGCAGGGAGCCGCGTGACCGTCCGCACCACCGCACCGCCCGAACTCGCCGTCACGGACGTGACCGTCCGCTTCGCCGGGCTGACCGCCCTCGACGCGGTGTCCTTCACCGTCGCCCCCGGCTCCGTCCACGCGCTCATCGGACCCAACGGAGCGGGCAAGTCCACCTGCTTCAACGTGCTGTCGGGCCTGTGCCGCCCCGCCACCGGCACCGTACGGCTCGGCGATGCCGACCTGACCCGGCTGGCGCCCCACCGCATCGCCGCGCTCGGCGTGGCCCGCACCTTCCAGAACATCGTCACCACCCAGGGAACGGTCGCCGACAACCTGATGCTCGGCCGCCACGCCCTGTCCCGGGCCGGATTCGCCGCCAGCGCGCTGCGCCTGCCGCACGTGCGGCGCGAACAGCGCGAACACCTCGCCCGGACCCGCGAGATCGCCGAACTCACCGGGCTCGTACACCACTTCGACACCCCCGTCGCGCTGCTCTCCTACGGCGACCGCAAACGCGTGGAGTTCGCCCGTGCCCTCTGCCTGGAGCCCAGCGTCCTGCTGCTGGACGAGCCGGTCGCCGGGATGAACGCGGCCGAACGGGCCCGCACGGTCGAGGTCGTGCACGCCGTGCGCGCCGAACTCGGCCTGTCCGTCGTCCTGGTGGAGCACGACATGGGGCTGGTGATGCGGCTCGCCGACGAGGTCACCGTCCTCGACTTCGGCCGTGCCATCGCACACGGCACCCCCGACGAGGTCCGAGGCGACCCCGAGGTGCTGCGCGCCTACCTCGGCACCGGCGCCGAGCAGGAGGACGCGGCATGACCACCCTCCTGGACACCCTCTTCAACGGCCTCGCGCTGGGAGCGGTCTACGCCCTCGTCGCGCTCGGCTTCGTCATCATCTTCAAGGCCTCCGGCGTCATGAACTTCGCCCACGGCTCCCTGCTCCTGCTCGGTGGCTACCTCACCGCCGTACTCCACGACGACCTCGGCTTCGCCGGGGCCCTTGCTGTGTCCGTCCTGGTGACGGCGGCCGTGGCCGGCGCCATGGACCGCTTCCTGCTCCAGGCCGGCGGGACGGACCCGCACGGCGCCCATGTGCAGACCATCGTCACCATCGGCGTCGACATCGTCATCCTCACCGACCTGTCCCGGCGCATCGGCGGCGACCTGCTCCCGCTCGGCGACCCCTGGGGCGACTCGGTCAGCGCATGGGGGCCGGTGACCGTCGCGGACAGCCGGATCGCCGCGATCGTGGTCTCCGGCGTGGTCATCGCCGGTGTCTTCGCGCTGTTCCGGTACACCTCCTGGGGCCTGTCGCTGCGCGCCGCGGCCGAGGACGTCGAGGCGGCCTCCCTGATGGGCGTACGGCTGGTGCGGATCCGCATGCTGGCCTGGTGCCTGGCCGGAGCGCTGGCCGCCCTGGCGGCGGTGTTCCTGGCCGCGTTCCCGGCGCCCGGGCTGGAGCGCACGACGGGGCAGATCGCCCTGAAGGCGTTCCCGGCGGCGATCCTCGGCGGGATGGCCTCGCCGCCCGGCGCCCTCGCGGGCAGCCTGCTGATCGGCATGACCGAGGCGCTCGTCGCGGGCTACCAGTCCGATCTGCACGTCCTGGGCGAGGGGTTCGGCGACGTCGCCCCCTACGCGGTGATGGTCCTGGTGTTGCTGGTGCGGCCGACCGGGCTGTTCGGCGGAAAGGCGGCGGTCCGTGTCTGAGCGACTCTCCCGTACCGGCGCCGTCCGCATGGGCCGGACCTCGGCGGCCGTCCTCGTCCTGTGCGCGCTGCCCTTCTACCTCGACGCGTTCTGGCTGCGCATCGGCCTGTTCTCGATGGCGGCGGCCATCGGCGCGGTGGGCCTCGGCCTGCTGTCCGGCACCGCGGGCCAACTCTCCCTCGGCCACGCCTTCTTCCTCGCCGTCGGCGCCTACGGTTACGTATGGCTGGCCGGTGAACCCGGGCCCGGGCTGCCCACCGCGGTGGCGGCCGTACTCGCGGTCCTGCTCGCCGGGGCGGCCGGCGGGCTCTTCAGTCCCGTCGCCGGCCGGGTGCGCGGTGTCTACCTGGGCGTCGCGACCCTCGCCCTGGTCTTCCTCGGGCACCACGTCCTGCTCACCGCGGACTCCGTCACCGGGGGGTTCAACGGCCGCTCGGTGCCACCGCTGGAACTGGGCGGCTTCTCCTTCTCCGCCGACTCCGAACTGACCCTGATGGGCGTGCCGTTCGGCGCCGAGGAACGCCTCTGGTACCTGGGAGTCGCACTGTTCGCGCTCACCTGGTTCACCGCCCGTGGACTGCTCCGCGGCCGTCCCGGACGCGCCCTGGTGGCGCTGCGCGACAGCGAGACCGCGGCGGCCGTGATGGGCGTGAACGTCTCCCGGTACCGGTCGGCGGCCTTCGTCGTCTCGTCGATGTACGCGGGCCTGGCCGGGGTGATGCTCGCCCTCTCCTTCCGCCGCGTGGTGCCCGACTACTTCGGCCTGGTGCTGTCGGTCGACTACCTCGCCATGATCGTCATCGGCGGGCTCGGATCGGTGGCCGGCGCCGCCGCGGGCGCCGTCTTCGTCACCGCGCTGCCGCTGCTGATGACCCGCTACGCCGACCAGCTGCCGCTGGTGGCCGCCCCCGGCACCACCGACGGCCCGGTCGGTCCCACCGAAGCCGCCCGCTACCTCTACGGAGCGGCGATCGTCCTGATCCTCCTCTTCGCCCCCGACGGCCTGCACGGCCTGGTCCGCCGCCTGCGCGCACGCCTGCGCGGCCGCCGAGCCGCCCCACCGCCCGTCGCCGGCACCACCTCCGCTTCCCTGCCGCCCACGTCAGCCGCACGAGCCAAGGAGCCCACCCCGTGAACCCCACCGCACCACGCACCAGAACGCTTCTGGCCACCGCCCTCGCGGCCCTGCTGCTCGCGGGCACCGGATGCAGCTCCAAGGCCGGCTCCTCCGGGAGCACCGACGACGGCGCCGACGGCATCAAGACCGGCCCGGGAGTCACCGACAAGACCATCAGACTCGGTGCCCTGACGGACCTCACCGGCCCCTACGCCACCCTCGGCAAGAGCATCGTGCAGGCCCAGCAGATGTGGGCGGACGAGGTCAACGCCCGCGGCGGCATCTGCGACCGCCGCATCGAGATCGTCGTCAAGGACCACGGCTACGACGTCCAGAAGGCCGTCACCGCCTACGCCGACATCTCCGCGGACGTCGTGGCGCTGCCCCAGGTCATCGGTTCACCCGTGATGGCCGCGCTGCTCGACGACATCGAACGGGACAAGGTGCTCACCTTCCCGCAGGCCTGGGCCGCCTCCCTGCTCGACCGGGACTCGGTCCAGGTCCTGGGCACCACCTACGACGTCGACATGATCGCCGCGGTCGACTTCCTCACCCGCACCAAGGGCCTGGCGAAGGGCGACACGATCGGCCACGTCTACTTCGAGGGCGAATACGGCGCGAATGCACTGGAGGGCTCGCGGTGGGCCGCGAAGAAGGCGGGCCTGAAGATCACCGGTCAGAAGATCAAGGCGACGGACACCGACCTGTCCGCGCAGGTCTCGGCGCTGCGCAAGGCGGGCGTCAAAGCCATCCTGATCAGCGCCGGACCGGCCCAGACGGCCTCACTGGTCGGGGTAGCGGCCTCCCGCGGCCTGAAGGTGCCCGTCGTCAGCAGCGCCCCCGGCTACGCCCCGCAGTTGATGAAGACACCGGCCGCCCCGGCCCTGACGGCCCTGCTGAACGTGGTCAGCGCCGTCCCCGCGGTCAGCTCCGACGTGGCCGGGGTCCGCACGATGGTCGCCTCCTACAAGAAGAAGTACCCGGACTCCCTGGTCGACTCCGGCGTGCTCTCCGGCTACAACGCCGCTCAGCTGATGGGCACCGACCTCAAGAAGGCCTGCGAGAACGGCAGTCTGGCCCGCGAGGACGTGGTCAAGGCCCACCGCTCCCAGTCCAGCGTCGACGTCGGCCTCGGCTCGCCCCAGAATTTCTCCGACAAGGCACGGCCCGCGAGCACCTCGACCTACGTGCACAAGCCGGACGCCAAGGCGGTAGGAGCCGCCGTGAACGTCGAGAACGCCCACATCGCGCCAGGCGTCGAGCAGTACCTCGCTTCGCGGAACTGACGGCGGGTCCTAGGATCGGCCCGTGATCGCTGACCTGCAGTGTGTGGTGCTCGACTGCCCCGAACCGGCGGAGCTGGCCGCGTTCTACCGGTCGATCCTGGGTGGCACCGTCAACCAGCCGGACCGGCGGTGGGCGGTGAGCGACACCTGGGCGACGCTGCACACACCGTCCGGTGCCGTCCTGGCGTTCCAGCGGGCAGCCGACCACCACCCGCCGCTGTGGCCGGACCCGTCCCGGCCGCAGCAGTTCCACCTCGACTTCGGGGTCGCGGACCTGGACCGGGCCGAGGAACAGGTACTGGCCCATGGGGCAGCGGTGTTGGACGCCGGTGCCGACCGGCGGAGCTGGCGGATCTACGCCGACCCGGCGGGACATCCGTTCTGCCTGGTCCGCCACTGAGGAACGGGCGGTCGCCCACGGTCGGGTCGAGGGCGAAGCGCTCGTCGAGGGACAGCTGTTGTCCGGCCGGCGGCGGTGCGGGATCGAGG
>NZ_JBEXSH010000703.1:0-4929 GCF_040613555.1 Streptomyces sp. NPDC006265 | reverse complement strand
CGCCCCCCCGCCCAGGGTGGTGGCGCGCACCTCCGTGGGCAGCGGTGTCAACCGGCCGATCCGGTCCTGCACCCGGGCGGCGAGCTCCGCGCCGCCCGCCCGCCCCACCTCCCCGCCGAGCACCACGCAACCGGGGTCCAGGATCGCGACGACCGAGGCGACACCGATGGCGAGACGGTCGGCGAGGGCATCGAGGAAGGCGACAGCCGGAGCGGGTCCGTCGAGGGACTCGGCCTCCTGCAGCCCCACCTGAGCCACCGCCCCCCGCACCACGTCGACCGCCGCCCGGACCACCCCCGCCTCGGACGCCTCCACCGAAACTCCGTGCTCCGCGGCCAGTTCCACGACCGCCGCCGACGCGGCCAGCGAATGGAAGCCCCCCTCGCAGTCCGTCGAGGTCGGCAGCACGGTCGTGCCCGGGACCGGGAGGAAGCCGATCTCGCCGGTGCCGCCGGAGGCGCCGCGGCGGAGGGCACCGTCGAGGACCACGGCCGCGCCCGTTCCGTGCCCCAGCCACAGCAGCACGAAGGTGTCCCGGTCCTGGGCCACGCCGTCGCGCTGTTCGGCCAGCGCCGCGAGGTTGGTCTCGCTCTCGACGCTGACCCGGGCGTCCGGCAGCCGCTCCTGGAGGGTGGCGACGAGCCGGCGGTGCCACTCCGGAAGCCCGGTGGAGTCGCGGAGTTCACCGCTGGACGGGTCGACCAGGCCGGGTGCCCCGATCCCCATGGTGTGCAGGCGTTCGGCGCCGGCCTCCTTCGCGACGCGCTCGACCAGCGTGACCGCCTGCTCCAGGGCGGGGCCCGTGCCCGCGTCACCGGCGATGGGCACCGACGCCTCGGCCAGCACCCGCCCCACCAGGTCCGCGACGGCCACGGCGACACCCTCGGTGCGGACGTCGACGGCGGCCAGGTGCGCCCGGTCGGCGACGATGCCGTAGACCTTCGCGTTGGGGCCGCGCCGCTGCTCTCCCGCTTCGCCGACCACCGCGATGAGACCGGCGGCTCCGAGGCGTTCGACGAGGTCGGCGACGGTCGGCCGGGACAGGCCGGTCAGCTGCTTCAACTGCCCTGCCGTCAACGGGCCGTCCTGCTGGAGCAGACGCAGGGCGAGCCGGTCGTTGATGGCCCGGGCGGTGCTCGGGGATGCGGGCATGCCGGGATCCTTCCAGATCGGCGGGACCGTCGACCGAGGCCCGCCGGGAAACCCTCTTATTATCAGGCAGGGTTCCTGATAGTTTACGCCCGCATCGAATGTGAGCACGGCAGAGGCCTGGAGGGGGACCGCAGAATGGGCAGCGTGGTCGACGAACAGCGCGAGGTGAAGCGGTCCCGGTACGCCGTGGCCGCCGTCTTCGCCGTGCACGGTGCCGTGACCGGCTCGTTCGCGACCCGCGTGCCGTGGATCCAGGACCACGCGGGCGTGAGCGCGGGCCAGTTGGGCATCGCGCTCGCCTTCCCCGCGCTCGGCGCGTCCGTGGCGATGCCGCTCGCCGGCAGCATCAGCCACCGCTTCGGCACCCGCAACGCGCTGCGCGGACTGATCGCCCTGTGGACGCTGTCACTGGTCCTGCCGTCGCTGGCCCCGAACCTTCTGACGCTCTGCCTGGCCCTGTTCACGTACGGCGCGACGGCGGGCATGGCGGACGTGGCGATGAACGCCCTGGGCGTCGAGGTCGAGAACCGCCTCGGCCGGTCGATCATGTCCGGGCTGCACGGCATGTGGAGCGCGGGTGCCCTGGTCGGCTCCGCGGCCGGCACGCTTGCCGCGCACCTCGGCTCGGACGCCCGGCTGCACCACGTCCTGGCCGCCGCGGTCCTCACCGTCGTCGGTGTGCTGTCCTGCCAGTGGGTGCTGGACCTGCAGCCGGCCGAGGACGAGGAGCCGCCGCCGCGCTTCGCCCTGCCGCCCCGCTCGGCCCTGCTCATCGGCGCGATCGGATTCTGCGCGGTGTTCGCGGAGGGCGCGAGTCTCGACTGGTCGGCGGTCTATCTGCGCGAGCAGCTGGAGACCTCGGCCGGTCTCGCGGCGGCGTGCACGACGGGCTTCACGCTCACCATGGCCGTCGCCCGGCTCGCCGGCGACCGGGTCGTGGACCGCTTCGGTGCCGTGCGGACCGTGCGGGCGAGCGGTGTGTTCGCCGTCCTCGGCGGGCTGCTCATCGTCGTCGCGGACCATCCGGCGGTGGCCATGAGCGGGTTCGCGCTGATGGGGCTGGGCATCGCCGTCGTCGTGCCGCTGTGCTTCGCCGCGGCCGGCCGCAGCGGCTCCAACCCGAGCCTGGCCATCGCGGGTGTCGCGACCATCACCTACACCTCGGGCCTGGTCGCACCGAGCGCCATCGGCATGCTGGCGCAGGCGACCAGCCTGATGGTGTCGTTCTGCCTGGTGACGGCGTTGTCCTGCGGCCTGGTGGCGTTCGCGGGTGTGCTGCGCCCCGGCGAACGGACGAGGATCAGCCGCCCGGACGCGGCGGTCGCCGACCCGCGGCCCTGAGCGGACACGCGACCGTCCAGGTCAGCCCCGGTCACCGCCGCTCCCGACGCGCCCCGACAATGGTCCGGACACGCACAGGCACGACGAAAGCGAAACCGCACCATGGATCTCGGCGTCCGCTGGAAACTGCACGGCGACGGACGCATCCCGGCGCCCGGCGCGGTGGTCCGCCCCGACGAGCGGCTCTCCTGGCCCCGCACGGCCGGACTCGGCGCTCAGCACGTGGTGGCGATGTTCGGCGCGTCCTTCGTCGCACCGGTCCTGATGGGCCTGGACCCGAACCTGGCGATCATGATGTCGGGTGTCGCGACCGTCGTGTTCCTCCTCGCCACCCGCGGCAGCGTGCCCAGCTACCTGGGCTGCTCGCTCTCCTTCGTGGGCGTGGCGGCGGTGATCCGGGCGCAGGGCGGCAGCAGCGCGACCGTCACCGGAGCGGTGTTCGTCGTCGGGGGCGCGCTGTTCCTGGTGGGGCTCGCCGTGCGGCGGTTCGGGGCGCGGATCATCCACGCCGCGATGCCGCCGATCGTGACCGGCGCCGTGGTGATGCTGATCGGCTTCAACCTGGCTCCGGTGACGGCCTCGACGTACTGGCCGCAGGACCAGTGGACGGCCCTGCTGGTGATGCTGTTCACCGGTCTGGCGGTCGTCTGCCTGCGGGGCTTCTGGTCCCGGATCGCGATCTTCCTCGGGCTGGTCTTCGGCTACGGCATCTCCTGGGTGTTCGACCTGGTCTTCGGCAAGATCCACGCTGTGGACGCGAGCGGCAGGCCGACCGACCACTGGCGGCTCGACCTCTCGGGCGTGGGCAAGGCCGACTGGATCGGGCTGCCGACCCTGCACGCCCCGTCCTTCGAGTGGTCCGCGATCCTGGTCGCCCTGCCGGTCGTCATCGCGCTGGTCGCGGAGAACGCCGGGCACGTCAAGGCGGTCGGTGAGATGACCGGTGACTCGCTGGACGACAAGCTCGGCACGGCCATCGCGGCCGACGGCGTCGGCTCGATGCTGTCCACCGCGGTCGGCGGCCCGCCCAACACCACGTACTCCGAGAACATCGGCGTGATGGCCGCGACCCGCGTGTACTCGACGGCCGCGTACTGGGCCGCCGCCTGCTTCGCCCTGCTGTTCGGCGTCTGCCCGAAGTTCGGCGCGGTCGTGGCGGCGATCCCGGGCGGGGTGCTCGGCGGCATCACCGTCATCCTGTACGGCATGATCGGGCTGCTGGGCGCGCAGATCTGGATCAACGCCAAAGTGGATCTGCGCAATCCGCTGAACCTCGTCCCGGCCGCGGCGGGCATCATCATCGGCGTCGGCAACGTCTCCCTGAAGTTCTCGGACACGTTCTCGCTGAGCGGCATCGCGCTCGGCACGGTGGTCGTCATCACCGGCTACCACGCCCTGCGGGCCTTCGCCCCGGCCCACTTGAAGACGCAGGCGCCGCTGCTGGACGAGGGCACCTCCTCCTACGACGACGCCAAGTCGTAGGCGTACGACGCCGTGAACGTCCCCGGCCTGCCCTTGCAGCCGTCCGACTCCCCCGGCAGCTTCACCCACAGGTAGGCGTCGATCCGGGACGCGCCGGTGCTCAGGGTCGGGGTCCGGCCGAGCCTGCGGCCCGACGGGTCGCACCACTCGCCGTCGGGCGGGGCGCCGTTGCCGTTGCGGCTGGTGTCGATGACGGCGCCGAGGCCCGCCGGGCCGGCGAGCGCGTCGAGGACCCGCCGGTCGTAGGCGACCTCGTCGGCGGTGGTGTGGAAGTTGGAGACGTTGCTGAAGATGCCGTCGGAGGACTCGGGCGAGGCGGCACCGGCCTGCCTGAGCCAGGCCGCCTGGGTGCCGGGCGCGTTCCAGCCGGAGTGTCCCGCGTCGAAGTACACGCGGGCCCGGGGGTTGGCGGACTTCAGGACGCGGCCGGCCCGGGCCAGCGAGGCGAAGCGGTCCGCGCGGTCACCGGCGGAGAGGCACTCGGTCTGGGCGACCGAGTCCGGCTCCAGGACGACGATGACCTCACCGGAGCCGAGCCCCGCCGCGAACCGGTCGATCCAGGCGTCGTAGGCGTCCAGGTCGGGCGCCCCGCCCTGGGAGTGGCCGCCGCAGTCACGGCCGGGGACCGCGTACGGCACGACGACGGGCACCCGGCCGAGCGCGGCCCCGCCCGAGGTCACGGCGGCGACCCTGGCGGTGACGGTGGCCGGTGAGTAGTCGGCGAACCAGACCGCCGCGGGTTGCTCGGCGATGCGGGACACGATGACCGCGTGACGGGGGTCGCCGGAGTGGGAGCGGACCCAGGCGAGCACCTGGGAATCGGGGTGGCGGTAGAGCCGTCCGGCCACGGTGCCGGTGCGGCGCCGCCGTGCTGGGGATCGCCCCCGCGGACTGTGTGGTGTTCGAGGACTCCGGAGCCGGGATAGCGGCCGGGCGCGCCGCCGGGATGACGGT
>NZ_JBEXSH010000702.1:0-4930 GCF_040613555.1 Streptomyces sp. NPDC006265 | reverse complement strand
ATTCTTGGCCTGGTCGATCTCGCTGCGCCACTGCGCCGGCGTCCAGTTCTTGACCGAGCCGTGGACCTCGCCGCAGAAGTGCCCGTTGAAGTGGGCAGCGACCCGAGTCTCTTCGAGCAACGCCGACGGTTGTCCGACCTTGCCAAGGCCGGGGCGGTGACGGCGGGGGATCTCATGAGCACTCCCGCGATCACGGTCCACCCCGACGCCACCTTGGCCCAGGCGGCGAGCATCATGGCCGTCCGGCACGTCAAGCGGCTGCCCGTGGTCGACGACATCGGCATGCTCCAGGGCATCGTCAGCCGCGCCGACCTGCTGAAGGTCTTCCTGCGGCCGGACGAGGAGATCGAGGAGGAGGTCCGCCGCACCGTGGTGTCGTACCTCTTCCCGGCTTCCAGCCACGCCATCCATGTGACCGTGCACGAGGGAGTCGTCACGCTCCGCGGGCACATCCGTGACACCTCGCTCATCTCGGTCGCCGTGCGCCTCGTGCGCGCCGTGGAGGGCGTCGTGGACGTCGAGCCAGAGCTCACCGGCGAGTCAGCCGGTCGGGACGGGCCCGGGACAACTCAGTGACCGTGTGCGAGGCCGGCCGGCTGCGGCCCCTCGGGCGGGTCAGGGCTGGATGGCGGGTCAGGGCTGGACGTCGAGTACGTCCGACAGCGGGCGGCGCGGTGTGCCAGGTCCTTTGGGGCCGTACCCCAGACGCAGGAGCATCTGGGTGTAGCCATTTCCGGACACCGGGTCGCGCAGCGGCCAGCGCAGGTCGGCCCATTCGAGGGGTTGGGTGGCGAAGGAACTGGAAAGGCCATCAAGAGTGGCCAGCAGCAGGACGCGTTCCACGGCCTGACCGGCGCAGAGCCAGTCTTCCGGGTGGTCGTGGCTCGTACTGAGGAGGGCCGGCTGAGGAGTGCGTTCGAAGTCCGCGGCGTCACGGCCGACCACCCTCCGGACGCCTGCAAAGTCGCGCATGGGGGCCTTGCCCCCGCGTTTGCGCGGCCCGAAGGCGTAGTGCGGGACTCCGTCGTCGGCGGTGCCCACTGACGGGGCGTCGATACGAGTCCACCGCGCCAGGTCCTGGTCACTGCCGAGGTCGGTGATATCGCGTGCCTCGGCTTCCTGGACCAGTTCCAGCACCTCCCGCAGATGCCACGAGGTCGGGAAGGCCAGCACCGCTCCTTCGACGCGGGCGGCTGCGCTGAGAGCCTCCCGCACGGGATCGGGGATCTCCCTCTCCTCGAACGGGAAGCGGCTGCTGTGCCGCTGGTGAATCGCGGGATACAGCGCGCCGAGTTCCCTCTCGTCGGTTGCGGAGCCGGTCAGCCGCACGCTTGCGACCAGTGTCCGGTCGGCGGGGTCGGGCAGCAGGAGAGTTTCCGGGTGCCAACCCTCATGGGCCACGGCGGCTCTCAGGTTCAGCAGGGCGGCGCCGCAGCCGATGTGCAGGCCGCGGGTGTCGGGGTCGGAGTGCGGCATGGTGCGCTCGAAGTCGGCGTGGATGTCGAACGTGCGGCTGCGCCGGAAGTAGCGGAAGAACCAGGGCTGCGCGTTGTGCATTGACGGGGCAGCGGCAGCGGCGTGGGCCAGAGCCGTCACCTGCTCGTCGGCTGGTGCGTGTCGGCTCATCGGAACCTCCCTCGCGAGTTGGCTGCCCGCTGATATGGGGCCGCTCTGGGCGGCCCGTGGGCGCCTACTGATCGGCCGGTGTGATGCGCCGACCCGTGAGGCGCGTGGGCCGGATCGCCACCCACATCTCGCGTGCGCCGCCCGCCCATGGCTCGGTGTGTGCGCGTTGGGCAAGCCCACGTACGGTGTCGGGTTCTGGGACGACGTTCGCGGGGCCGACCGCGAGCACACTCCAGCCCTGGCTCATCGCCTCGTCCACGTGGTCGGCCTCGAAGGCAACCTCCGTTCCGACAGCCGCCGCGCACGGAGTCGGGCGCGGTCCGGAAGACGATCTCGTCATCCACGACCTCGTAGCTGACCGGGACGACTGCGGGGCGGCCGTCGGGCGTCGACACGGTGATGCGGCCCACGCCGTGCGTGGACAGCCGGCGGCGGCATTCCTGCGGGCCGAGGTCCCGCAGCTGTGGATGCGGCAGTGCGTGGCCCCGACCGGGTGGCAGGTCGACGCCTGCCCCGCGCAGGGCCGTGGCGGTGGTGCCCAACGCGGCGGCCAGACCGAGGAGAGTCGCCACGGTAGGGTCGGCCGGCTGTTCCTCCAGGTACGCCAGGTAGCCGGGCGGGATGCGGGCGCGACGGGCCGTTTCCTCCCGGCTGAGCCCGTGCCTGCGGCGTTCGACGGCCACGCGCCGTCCGATGTCGCCGGGACGGGGTGTCCCGGCCGGCGGAGCGACCGCCGACACGGCCTCCGCCTCCCCCGCGTCCCGCTGGGAAGAACCACGGGTGGTCCCGGGCTGCCCGTGCTCCACATGCCGGATGTGTGCGTCGGGCCCGGGGAACACGAGCGTCACTTCGTCAGTGTCCGACCAGCGCACGTCGTAGGGAGGTGTTCCGTCCTCATGGTGGAGTCCGACGGCCTCGCCGTCGCGCCCGGTGCCGCCGGTCGCCGGACTTTCGATGACGAGTTGGTCGCCGAGGTGAGCTCGCATGATCGCCGCCCTCTCCTCAGAATGGTGCTGTATCCAACGCGCCACGCGCGACACGCCACCGCATGGGACGACCGGCCCGTTTCCGCAGGGGCGGGCTGAGGCAACCGGATGTCACGCGGTCACAACCCGGACGGGAGAGGCGACATGCACCACCGAACGGTCGCGGAGCTCATGACCCGAGACGTCGTCAAGGCGCGGCGTGAATCGCCCTTCAAGGAGATCGTGAGGCTGCTGGCGGACAACGACGTCACCGCGGTGCCCGTGGTGGACGACCTGGACCGCCCCATGGGCGTGGTGTCCGAGGCGGACCTGCTGCGCAAGAGCGCCGACCAGGCCGACCCGTCGGGCAGGGCCCCTGTTCCACACCGTGAGGCATGGGAGCGGGCCAAGGCCGAGGGCTCCCGCGCCGAGGAGCTGATGTCGGCTCCCGCCGTGTGCGCACGTCCGGAGTGGAGCGTGGTGGAGGCCGCCCGCCTGATGGAGGCCGAGCACGTCAAGCGGCTGCCCGTCGTGGACGAGACGGGCCGACTGCAGGGCATCGTCAGCCGTGGGGACCTGCTGCGGATCTTCCTGCGTCGTGACGACGCCATCCGCGACGAAATCACCGAGGACGTGCTGCGACGCACGATGAGGCTTGCTCCCTCAGAGGTGACGGTCGAGGTGCGTGACGGGCGAGTCGGCCTCAGGGGCTCGGTCGAGTTCAGGAGTCTGATCCCCGTCATCGAGCGGCTCTGCCGGAGCGTCGACGGGGTGGTCTCGGTCTCGGAGCATCTTGTGTACCGGACCGACGACGCCCGACGGTCCCCCACCACTGCCATCTGAGGGGGCCGTCGGAGCCGTCGGCCTGGCGCGGAGGGCAGGGGCACTGGATGCCGAACCCGGGTACGTGGCCCGGGGTGCCGCCCCCGCCGCGGTCAGCCGGTGATCTCGATGCGGTGTGCCTTGCCGGTCTCGGTTTTCGGGACGCGCACCGTGAGGACTCCGCTCGTCAGGTCCGCACTGACGTGCTCGGTGTCGGAGTTCGGCGGCAGAGTCGTGCGGTAGTCGAACTGCCCCATGCGGCGGGTATGCCTGCGGACCACCCCGGTTTGTTCCTTCTCCTTGATCTCACCGTGGATGTCGAGCTCGCCCTCGGCGACCTCTACGGTGATCTGGTCCTTGGCCACGCCGGGAAGCTCCAGTTCCACCAGGTAGGCGTCCTCGGTGTCCACGACGTCGGCCAGCGGCGCCCACGGCTCGGCCGTGCCCAGCTCGGGGTAACCGCCGACGGGAAAGACAGCGTGCATGAGCTGGTCCATCCGGGTACGGAGATCGTCCAGCTCATGAAGGGCTGCCGAGAGCCCGCCTCTGCTGTGCCGTACTGGATGTGTCATGGCTCCTCCTCCTTGACCGGCTGTGCCGACCGGCGGTCATACGGGCCATCCGGTGACCTGGCGGGTGCTCGGCCGGGGCGCGCCCACGCCCTCGATGTCGCGCTCGGCGATGTTCAGCAGTTGTTGGGCGAGGTTGTTCATGGCCCGGCCCGCCGCCAGTTCGTCGCCGATTTCGGGCACGTTGGCGTCCGCCGGATGGCAATGCGCCGTCCCGTGGCCGGTGAGTGCGGTGGTACCGGTGTCCAGCACCACGCGTGCCTTCGTGGTTCCGTCGTCGTCCTCGAAGAGGTGGAGTCGAACCTTCCACTCCGCCGTGTGTGACATCGCTTTCCTCCTCACCTCGATACGGACCCGTGGGGTCCGGACAGGGTTCGTTCCGGGGCCGAGGACCGTGCGGAATCCTCCGCCGTCTGTTCCTCGATGTGGCGCCGGACGTGGGCGGCGAGTGCGCTCAGCCGCTCGGAAGCCGTCGCCCGAGGCGGGACCGGCGCTCGGATCCTGCGGGCCGCCGACGGCAGCCGGCCCAGGTCCGCCGTGAATCTCTCCCGGCACTCGGCGAGCGAGGGCCTGGTGCCGGTGCGCTGCCCGCCCCGCATCACCGTCTCCAGCAACGGCCTGCCACCGTCGGGGGGCTGCTCATCGGCCAGGCCGATCACGTCGGCGTACCCCGGGCGGCGGAACACCTGCTTGCGGCCGGGCGCCGTCACTTTCGCCGACGACAGCTTCATCACCGGCCGTCCGTCGTACGCCACCATCTTGTACGCCGAGTCCAGATACGGTGCGTCGGCCGAGACCCCGACGCGGGTGCCCACGGCGTACGTGTCGATCGGCACTCCGGAGCGAACCAGTTCGTCCACCGCGTACTCGTCGAGACCACCGCTCGCGATGATCCGTACGTCCGGCAGACCCGCGTCGTCGAGGATGGAGCGCGCCCGTACCGCAAGG
>NZ_JBEXSH010000701.1:0-4935 GCF_040613555.1 Streptomyces sp. NPDC006265 | reverse complement strand
GCCCACGGCCTCGACGCGCGGGATGTGGAACGCTGCGACCGCTACATCCAGTTCGCCATGGTCGCGGGGGACGAAGCGGTACGGGACGCCGGCCTCGACCTCGCCGCCGAGGACCCGTGGCGGGTCGGTGTCTCGCTGGGCACGGCGGTCGGCGGCACCACCCGGCTCGAGAAGGACTACGTCCTGGTCAGCCACGGCGGGCAGCGCTGGGACGTGGACCACCGGGAAGCGGGCCCCGAGCTGCACCGCGCCTTCACGCCCGGCTCGCTCGCCTCGACGGTGGCGGAGCGGTTCGGGGCGCGTGGCCCGGTGCAGACCGTGTCCACGGGCTGCACCTCCGGGCTCGACGCGGTCGGGTACGCCTTCCACACCGTGGAGGAGGGCCGCGCCGACATCTGCATCGCCGGCGCCTCGGACTCGCCGATCTCCCCGATCACCATGGCCTGTTTCGACGCGATCAAGGCCACCTCCCCGAACAACGACGACCCGGCCCACGCCTCGCGCCCCTTCGACGCCGACCGCAACGGATTCGTCATGGGCGAGGGCGGCGCCGTACTCGTCCTGGAGGAGCTCGAGCGCGCAAGGGCCCGCGGCGCCCGCGTGTACTGCGAGATCGGCGGCTACGCCACCTTCGGCAACGCCTACCACATGACCGGCCTCACCAGCGAGGGCCTGGAGATGGCCCGCGCCATCGACGAAGCCCTCGACCATGCACGGTTCGACCCCACCGCGATCGACTACGTCAACGCGCACGGCTCGGGAACCAAGCAGAACGACCGCCATGAGACCGCCGCGGTCAAACGGGTTCTGGGACCGCACGCCTACCAAACCCCCATGAGTTCCATCAAGTCGATGGTGGGCCACTCCCTGGGCGCCATCGGAGCGATCGAACTCGTCGCCTGTGTGCTGGCCCTGACCCACCAGGTGGTACCGCCGACCGCGAACTACGAGACCCCCGACCCCGAGTGCGACCTGGACTACGTCCCCCGCGTGGCCCGCGAGCGCAAGCTCGACAGCGTGCTCTCGGTGGGCAGCGGATTCGGCGGGTTCCAGTCCGCGGTGGTCATGAACCGGCCGAGGGAGAAGTCACGATGAGCGAACCTCGTCCACGGCGCGCGGCCGTCACGGGAATCGGTGTGGTCGCGCCCAACGGATCCAGCACCGAGACCTTCTGGAAGTCCACCAGGGAGGGCATCAGCGTCCTGGACCGCGTCACCCGGGAGGGCTGTGAGCGTCTGCCCCTGCGGGTGGCCGGCCAGGTCCGCGACTTCGACCCCTCGGCGGCGATCGAGGAGCGCTTCCTGGTCCAGACCGACCGGTTCACGCACTTCGCGATGGCCGCGGCCGACCTCGCGCTGGACGACGCCCGGCTCCCCCGGGCCGTGACCGACGAGGTGCCGTTCTCCGTGGGCGTCGTCACCGCGGCCGGTTCCGGCGGTGGCGAGTTCGGACAGCGCGAACTCCAGCAGCTGTGGGGCAAGGGCAGTCGCTTCGTCGGCCCGTACCAGTCCATCGCCTGGTTCTACGCCGCCAGCACCGGCCAGATCTCCATCCGCCGCGGCTTCAAGGGCCCCTGTTCGGTCGTCGCCGCCGACGAGGCGGGAGGTCTGGACGCCCTCGCCCACGCGGCACGAGCCGTACGGCGCGGCACTGATGTGATCGTGGCCGGCGCGACCGAAGCGCCGATCGCGCCCTACTCGGTGGTCTGCCAGCTCGGCTACGAGGAACTCAGCACGGTCGACGACCCGACCCGTGCCTACCGCCCGTTCACCTCCGCGGCCTGCGGGTTCGTGCCCGCCGAAGGCGGCGCCATGGTCGTGGTGGAGGCCAGCCAGGTCACCGCGGTGAGCGCCACGAAGACGGCCACTCCCTTGAGCGCCGAGATGACCGTGGGCGCCCGCAGCCCGTGCCGGTACGTGGCCACGGCGAGCCCCGCGAACAGCGCCACCATCACCAGGTCCCCGGCCGCACCGCGCGGATACACCCCGCCGGCCGTCAGCACGGCCCGTATGCCGAGCAGCTGGAGCGCCAGGTACGGCATGGTCGCGAGGATCCCGGTCAGCGCGACGACCAGCGCGAGAGGCGGCGACCCGTACCGTCCGCGGACGAAGTCGGCGACGGTGACGTAGCCGTGCGTGCGGGCCACGGTCCACAGGCGGCCGAGCAGTACGAAGGCGAGGGGACAGAGGATCACCGTGTAGGGCACCGCGAAGAAGGCCGCCGCGCCGTTGCCGTACGCCAGACCCGGCACGGCGGTGAAGGTGTACGCGGTGAAGATCGTGCCGCCCAGCAGGAACCAGGTCCATACCGGGCCGAGGCTGCGGTCGGCCAGCGCCCAGCCCTCGAGGGACGGCAGCCGGTCGCTGGGGTGCAGGCGCCGCGCGGTGACCGCGAGCAGCGACGCTCCGCCGATGACGGCGAGGAACGTCGCGGTCATGGTGCCATCGGCCATGGGTCACCGTCCTTGGTGTGCCTGATCCTCACGGGGGAGTTGCGCGGCGGCCCCGATCGGAGGACACGGAACCGGCGGGAAATCCTCTGGAATTTCGCTGTCAACCGGTTCCGGGGGGTGGGCAACTCTTGCACAGACCGACAGCGAGCGGGAGAGCCGCCGTTCGCCGACCCCCGGGCACCTCGTGCGACGAGGTGTCCCGCACCGCCCTGGTGAGGAGCCGCCATGCCTACGTCCACCCTGCCCGAAAACGATCTATCGGCGCCCGAAAAGTCGCATATATCGCCGCGATCCGTCCTGCTGTGGACCGTCGTCGCCCTCCTGGGCGCCGTCGCCTGGGGCGTCCTCGCGCTGGCCCGGGGCGAGAGGATCTCCGCGGTCTGGCTGGTGATCGCCGCGCTCGGCTCGTACGCCATCGCCTACCGCTTCTACTCCCGCTTCATCGCCCGCCGGGTGCTGCGGCCGGACGACCGCCGGGCGACCCCCGCCGAACGCCTCGAGGACGGCGTCGACTTCCACCCCACCGACCGCCGGGTCCTCCTCGGCCACCACTTCGCCGCCATCGCCGGTGCCGGCCCCCTGGTCGGCCCGGTGCTCGCGGCCCAGATGGGCTATCTGCCCGGCACTCTGTGGATCGTGGCCGGAGTGATCTTCGCGGGGGCGGTCCAGGACATGGTCGTGCTGTTCCTGTCGATGCGACGGGACGGCACGTCGCTCGGCCAGATGGCCCGCGACGAGATCGGCCGGGCGGGCGGGGCAGCGGCCCTGATCGCGGTCTTCGCCATCATGATCATCCTGCTGGGCGTGCTCGCGCTGGTGGTGGTGAACGCGCTGGCCCACTCCCCGTGGGGCACCTTCTCCGTCGCGATGACGATCCCGATCGCCCTCTTCATGGGCTTCTGGATGCATCGCATCCGCCCCGGCCGGGTCGTCGAGACCAGCCTCATCGGCGTCGCCCTGCTCCTCCTGGCCATCGTCGGCGGCGGCTGGGTGCAGAACTCCTCCCTGGCCGGTACCTTCACCCTCAGCCCCACCACCCTCGTCTTCTGCCTGGTCGGCTACGGCTTCGTCGCCTCAGTCCTTCCGGTGTGGATGCTGCTCGCGCCGCGCGACTACCTCTCCACCTTCATGAAGATCGGCACGATCGCGCTGCTCGCGGTCGGTGTGGTCGTGGCCGCGCCGGTGCTCAGGGCGGACGCGGTGACCGACTTCGCGACCTCGGGCGCGGGCCCGGTCTTCGCCGGCTCCCTGTTCCCCTTCCTCTTCATCACCATCGCCTGCGGCGCGCTGTCCGGCTTCCACGCCCTGGTCTCCTCCGGAACGACCCCGAAGCTGATCCAGAAGGAGTCGCAGGTCCGGCTGATCGGCTACGGCGCCATGCTGATGGAGTCGTTCGTCGCGATCATGGCGCTGATCGCCGCTGCGACGCTGGAGCCGGGCCTGTACTACGCGATGAACGCACCGGCGGGCCTGCTCGGCGCGACGGCTGAATCCGCGTCCCACGCGGTGGCGGGCCTCGGCTTCACCATCACCCCCGACCAGCTCACCCAGGCCGCGAAGGCAGTCGAGGAACAGACCCTGATCGCCCGCTCCGGAGGCGCCCCGACCCTGGCGGTGGGCATGTCGGAGATCTTCTCCGGGGTCTTCGGCGGTACGGCCATGAAGGCCTTCTGGTACCACTTCGCGATCATGTTCGAGGCGCTGTTCATCCTGACCACGGTGGACGCGGGCACCCGGGTCGGCCGCTTCATGCTGCAGGACATGCTCGGCAACGTCTGGAAGCCCATCGGCCGGGTCAACTGGAAGCCCGGCATCTGGCTGTGCAGCGGTCTGGTCGTCGCCGCCTGGGGGTACTTCCTCTACACCGGCGCCACCGACCCGCTCGGCGGAATCAACCAGCTCTTCCCGCTCTTCGGCATCGCCAACCAGCTCCTCGCCGCCATCGCCCTCGCCGTCTGCACGACGATCCTGGTCAAGTCCGGCCGTCTGCGCTGGGCCTGGGTCACGGCTGTCCCGCTGGCCTGGGTCGTCGCGATCACCTTCACCGCCGGCTGGCAGAAGATCTTCTCCGACGACCCCAAGATCGGCTTCTTCGCCCAGCGAGCGAAGTACGCCGACGCGATCGACGCGGGCCAGATCCTCCCTCCGGCCAAGTCCCTCGACGACATGCACACCGTCGTCACCAACTCCACGGTCGACGGCGTCCTGATCGCCCTGTTCCTGCTCCTGGTCGCGGTGGTCCTGGTCAACGCGGCGGTGGTCTGCGCCCGTGCCGTCCGCTCCCCGGGCACCCTGCCCACCACCGAGGCCCCGTACGTCGAGTCCCGCATCCTGGAGGAGGCCCGCGGATGAGGCGCACCGCCCGCTGGGCGAGGGCGGTGCGCTGGTACCTGCGCGAGCTGACCGGCGCCGGTCTGGCTGGACCAGTCGGTGCGCCAGGGGGTGAGCCGGTGGGTGGGGCGGCCGCCGGCGCCCCGGTCGAG
>NZ_JBEXSH010000700.1:0-4939 GCF_040613555.1 Streptomyces sp. NPDC006265 | reverse complement strand
GGGAGGAGGTGGAGCCGGTCACGCCGGGCGACAGCACCAGGGCGAGGGCGGCCAGGACGGTCGCCACCACGGCACCGACGAGGAAGCCGCGGGCCGCTCCGGGGTGCCAGTCGTGCAGCTTCCGGCCGGCGGTGTCGGCTATCCCGTCGACCAGGTCGTCGAGCCGGGCCTCGGGCAGCGCCTCCGTGTGCGGGCGCAGGTAGAGCACCGCGCCGTCGGCGAGCCCGGCGCGCCCCAGGGTGGTCTCCTCGTCGAGAGGGACGTCACCGAGCCGCTGGAGCACCCAGCCGGCGTGGTCGAGACCGGCTTCCTCGGCCTCCTCGCCGACGTAGCGCAGCAGGGTGGGCAGGAGGTCGGCGACCGGCACGTCGGCGGGCACGGCCAGATCGACGGAGACGCTCGGCGCACGTACGGTCAGGCGGCACAGTTCGGCCACCGCACTGTCGGTCATCAGCTGAACTCTCGTCTTCCGTGGGGGGCTTCGACCGGAGGATTGCCCCCCCGGCAAGGCGAACGTGCGAAGGGTACGGAAAGCCGGACGCGTCGGTGAACCGGGGGGCCGGAAACGGGAATTGCCTCCCCGCGCTGTCACCTCCCGCGTGGACAGGGCGCGTTCCGTGAATGCAGACTACTGCCTGCGCCCGGTGGATCGTGCTGCGGTCCGGACTCCTCGTCCGGTTCGGAGCGGGCCGTGTCGGGAGGCGGCCGTCCCGCGCAATCCGTTGGAAACATTCATCCGCCGTTCACCGTGTCACCGCGTTCACCGTGCCGCGGAGGGCCCGGAGAATCGGCGCGGTCCGGTGTTTCCCGCTCCCCGGGTGGACCGGTATTCGGCGCGGGCCGGAAAGTCAGTGAAACCGGAGGTTTCGTTCCTTGAGTGTGGTGCTCTTTCGCCGGCCGGCCCGCAGACGCGGACCGGAGATGCCCGAGGGGCAATTGACCCTCCAGGAGCCGCCGGTCCTCGCCGAGACGGTCCCGGACACCTCGGCCGTGTGGACCTATCTGCCGATGGCGCTGATGTCGGTCTCGATGATGCTGATGTTCCTGCGCCCGGGCGGTGGGAACGGCGTCTTCATGTATCTGGCGATGGGCGTGATGGCGCTCTCCGCCGGTGCGATGCTGCTGGGGCAGCTGATGCGCCGCTCCAGCGAGCGCAAGCAGCGCCTCAAGGGCGAACGCCGCGACTATCTGCGGTACTTGGCGCAGACCCGCAAGCGGGTCCGGGCCACCATCGCCGAGCAGCAGCGCGCGCTCGCCTGGCGCCATCCGGAGCCCGCCTCCCTGCGCTCGCTGGCGCGCACCTCCCGGCTGTGGGAACGCCGCCCGGCCGACGAGGACTTCGGCGAGGCCCGGCTCGCGGTCGGCGAGCAGCAGCTCGCCCTCACCCTGGAGCCGGTCTCCACCCGGCCGGTCGAGGACCTGGAACCGCTGTGCGCGCACGCCCTGCGGCGCTTCATCCGGGCCTACTCCACCATTCCCGAGCAGCCCCTCGGCCTGTATCTGCGCTCCTCGGCCCGGGTCCTGCTGCGTCCCGAGGAGACGTCCGGCGAGGGCTCCTACGCGCCGGACGTGACCACGGGTGCGGCCGTGGGCTCGGCCCGGGGCGCGACGGCCGGTGCGGCCATGGGCGCGGGCCCGGGTGCTGCGGTCGCGGGCTCGGGCCCGGGTGCGGCGGCCGGTGCTGCCGTGGGTGACGCCGACGCGGTACGGGCCCTGGTGCGGGCCCTCCTCGGCCAGCTCGCGGTGTTCCACGCCCCCGAGGAACTGTGGATCGCGCTGTGCGTGAGCGACGAGCGGCGGCAGGACTGGGAGTGGGTGAAGTGGCTGCCGCACGCCCTGCATCCCCACGAGGAGGACGGCGCCGGGCAGGTCCGCCGCATCACCGGCGACCTCACCGAGCTGGACGACCTGCTCGGCGCCGAGTTCGCCGAGCGGCCCGGCTTCGACCCGGACGCCCGCCCCGGCCGCGACGAGCCGTACACGATCGTCGTCCTGGACGGCGTCACCGTGCCCGAGGGCCACCGCTGGGAGGGGCACGGCTACCGCAACGCCCTGGCCCTCGACGTCTCCGAAGCGCTGCGCTGGCGGCCCGGCCGCAACACCCTGCGGATGACCGTGGGGGCGGACCAGGTGAGCCTGGTGCGCACCGACCGCAGCCGCAAGGAGCGCTCGGTGCCGCTCGGCCGGCCGGACCGGCTGGGCCCGCTCGGCGCGGAGTCCCTGGCCCGGCTGCTGGCTTCCCGCCGTATCAGCCTGGGCACCGACATCGCGCAGCCGCTGGACACCGACGTCGAGCTGACCACCCTGCTCGGCATACCCGACCTGCACCGGCACGACCCGCGCACCCTCTTCGAGCGGCACACCGGATCCGGCCGGCTTCGGGTGCCGATCGCCGTCGGCGTGGACGGCCGCCCGGTGGAGCTCGACATCAAGGAGTCCGCGCAGGGCGGCATGGGCCCACACGGCATGCTCATCGGCGCCACCGGCTCCGGCAAGAGCGAGCTGCTGCGCACCCTGGTCCTCGGCCTCGCCCTGACGAACTCCTCCGAGACCCTGAACTTCGTGCTGGTCGACTTCAAGGGCGGCGCCACCTTCCTCGGTCTGGAGGAACTCCCGCACACCTCCGCCGTCATCACCAACCTGGCCGACGAGGTCGCCCTGGTGGAGCGTATGCAGGACGCCCTGCACGGCGAACTCATCCGCCGCCAGGAGCTGTTGCGGGCCGCCGGCAACCACACCTCGGCCCTGGAGTACGAGCGGGCCCGCGCGGCCGGGGCGGACCTGGCGCCGCTGCCCAGCCTGTTCGTGGTGGTCGACGAGTTCAGCGAACTGCTCTCCGCGCACCGCGAGTTCATGGAGCTGTTCGTGATGATCGGCCGCCTCGGCCGGTCCCTCGGGGTGCATCTGCTGCTGGCCTCGCAGCGCCTGGACGAGGGCCGTATGCACCAGTTGGAGAGCCACCTGTCGTACCGGATCGGCCTGCGGACCTTCTCCGCCATGGAGAGCCGCGGTGTGCTCGGGGTGCCGGACGCCTACCAGTTGCCGGCCCAGCCCGGCAGCGGCTATCTGAAGTCCGGGGTGGAGGCCCTGACCCGGTTCCGCGCCGCCTACTCCTCCGGGACGTACCGGCGGCGCACCGGCGCGGTGGTGCAGGCCCGGGTGGCCAGCCAGGTGGTGCCGTGGACCAGCGGCTGGGTGGTGCCACGCACGCTGGACCCGGCCACCGAGCCGGAGCCGGAGACCGAGGAGAGCGGCGACGAGGAGACCCTTCTCGACGTGGCCCTGGGCCGGCTGCGCGACTCCGGTCCGCCCGCCCACCAGGTGTGGCTGCCGCCGCTGGACGAGCCGTCCCCGCTGGACGCCCTGCTGCCGGGCATCGCCCCCGACCCCGAGCGCGGCCTCACCGCGGCGGGCTGGCCGGGGACCGGACGGCTGCGGGTGCCGGTGGGCCTGGTGGACAAGCCCTTCGAGCAGCGCCGCGACCCGCTGGTCGTGGATCTGGCCGGGGCCGGCGGGCACGTGGCCATCGCGGGTGGCTCGCAGAGCGGCAAGTCGACCCTCGCCCGCACCCTGATCGCCGCCCTCGCTCTCACCCACACCCCGGCCGAGATCCAGTTCTACTGCCTGGACTTCGGCGGTGGTGGCCTCTCCCAGCTCGCCGCCCTGCCCCACGTCGGCGGGGTCGCGGCGCGGCTCAACCCGGAGCGGGTGCACCGGGCGGTGGCCGAGGTGATGACGCTGCTCGCCCGCCGTGAGCAGTTCTTCGTGGACCACACCCTCGATTCCATGCAGTCCTACCGTCGCCGCCGGGCTGCCGGGGAGTTCTCCGACGAGCCGTTCGGCGACGTGTTCATGGTGGTCGACGGCTGGTCCACGGTCCGCCAGGACTACGACGACCTGATCCCGAAGTTCAACGAACTCGCCGCCCGCGGCCTCAACTACGGCATCCACCTGATCATTACGACCACGCGCTGGGTGGAGTTGTCCGCCCAGGTCCGCGACCAGGCCGCCACACGGCTGGAGTTGCGGATGGGTGACCCGATGGACTCCGAGATCGACACCCGCAAGGCGCGGTCCGTGCCGCGCAGCGGCGGTCGCGGCATCACCGCCGACAGCGGGATGCACTTCCTCGCGGGTCTGCCCCGCCTGGACGGCAGCGGCTCCCTCGACGACCTCGGCGAGGGCGTGTCCCACCTGGTCTCCGAGGTCTCCCGGCACTGGTCGGGACCGGCCGCCCCGCAGGTGCGGATGCTGCCGCACCGGCTGCCGCTGGCCGAACTGCCCGCGCCCGAGGCCACCGAGGGCGGCGGCATGCGCCTCCCGCTCGGCATCGACCAGGACGCCCTGGAACCGGTCTGGCACGACTTCAGCCGCACTCCGCACCTGATCGTCGTCGGCGACACCGAGAGCGGCAAGACCAACCTGCTGCGCCGCGTCACCGAGGGCATCACCGCCCGCTACACCCCGCACGAGGCGAAGATCATCGTCGTGGACTACCGCCGCACCCTGGTCGACGCCGTCCCGCAGGAGTACCGCATCGGGCACGTGATCTCCCTGGACAACCTCAAGGAGACCATCGACGGGGCGGCCCGCGCCCTGAAGACCCGCGTCCCGGGCGCGGACATCGCCCCCGCCCGCATGCGCCAGTGCGACTGGTGGACCGGCCCGCGCCTGTTCGTGCTGGTCGACGACTACGACATGGTCTCCGGCAACTCCTTCCAGAGCCCCTTCGAGCCGCTGTTCGAGCATCTGACCCTCGGCTTCGAAATGGGCCTGCACCTGGTCGTCGCGCGCAGCGCCATGGGCGCCGGCCGGGGCCTCAGCGACGGTCTGCTGCGCCGCCTCGACGAGGCCAACAACCCGGCGGTCCTGCTGTCCTGCCCGCCCACGGAGGGCCGCCTCTTCGGCGACGCCAAGCCGTTGAACCTGCCCCCCGGCC
>NZ_JBEXSH010000699.1:0-4943 GCF_040613555.1 Streptomyces sp. NPDC006265 | reverse complement strand
CCTTCGTGGCGGTGCCGTGCGTCTCGACGTAGGTGACGGTCCGCGGGTCGACGTCCGCGATCTTCTGCGCGCGCAGGACGACCTCGGCCTGACCGTCCAGGCTGGGTGCGGTGAAGCCGACCCGGTTGGCGCCGTCGCTGTTGACCGCGGACGCCTTGATGACGGCGTACACGGTGTCGCCGTCTTCCAGAGCGTCGTCCAGCCGCTTCAGGGCGAGGACGCCCGCTCCGCTGCCGAAGACCGTGCCGTCGCCGGCCGCGTCGAAGGCCCGGCACCGCCCGTCGGAGGAGGCCGTGCCGCCGGGGACGTGGACGTAGCCCGTGCGTTCGGGCAGCACCACCGTGCTTCCGCCGACCAGGGCCAGGTCGCACTGGTAACTGAGCAGGCTGTCGCAGGCGAGGTGGGCGGCGACGAGCGAGGTCGAGCAGCCGGTCTGCACCGTCATGCTGGGGCCGCGCAGATCCAGGTGGTACGAGACCCGGCTGCTCAGGAAGTCCTTGTCGTTGCCGAGCATGGCGAGTTGTGTGTCGGAGTCGCTGATGTCCGGGTGGTCGAGCAGGTTGTACAGCAGGTAGGTGCTCAGGCCCATGCCGGCGTAGACGCCGACGGTGCCGGACCGGTCGGATGTGGTGTGCCCGGCGTGCTCCAGCGCGGCCCAGGCGGTCTCCAGGAACAGCCGCTGCTGGGGGTCGAGCAGCGCCGCCTCGCGCGGGGAGTATCCCCAGAAACGGTGGTCGAAGCCCTCGGGGTCGTCGATGGGGGCGCCCGCGGGGACGAAGCCGGGCTGTCCGGAGACCTCCGGCGGTACCCCCAGCTCGGCGAGTTCCTCCGGGGTGAAGTGCCGGATGGACTCGACGCCGTCGCGCAGGTTCGCCCAGAACGTCTCGACGTCGGGTGCGCCGGGAAACCGGCAGGCCATGCCTACGACGGCGATGTCCGATCCGGTGTCCTCCTGCGGCTCGTTGAGCTCGCTCATCACGCCCTGCCCCTTCCACCGAGCCCGCGGGACCTTCGCCTGCTGTCGCGCTGCCGGCGCGCTCGTTCCTCGCTGTCGGAGAACGCCCGCTGCTCCGTGTCGGCGCCACCCTCGCCCAGATGGGCGGCGAGCGCGCTGACCGTCGGGTGCTCCAGAAGCTTGATCAGGGGCAGTTCCACGCCCGTGTCGCGCTGCAGCCGGTTGTGGACCTGGACCATCAGCATGGAGTGCCCGCCGAGATCGAAGAAGTTGTCATACAGTCCGACCGATTCGACGCCGAGTACCTCGCTCCAGATCGCGGCGATGGAGCGCTCCAGCTCCGTCACCGGTGCCGCCTTGACGCCGTTGCCGGAGCCGGACCACTGCAGGGCGGCCAGGGCCTTGACGTCGACCTTGCCGTGGGCGGTACGCGGCAGGTCGGGCAGGAGGACGAAGCCGCTGGGGACCATGGACTGGGGCAACCGCTCACGCAGGCCGCGCTGGAGGTCGCGGCCGGAGAGCGCCGCGCCGCCGGCCGGCACCACGCAGGCGACGAGCCGGGTGCCGGCGGAAGACTCCCGCTGGGCGATCACGACCGCTTCTCGTACGTCCTCGCGGGCCGCCAGGGCCGCTTCGATGTCTCCGAGCTCGATGCGGTGCCCCCGTACCTTGACCTGCCGGTCGATCCGCCCGAGGAACTCGACGTGGCCGTCGGGGCGGTAGCGGGCGAGGTCGCCGGTGCGGTACAGGCGCTCTCCGGGCGTCCGGCTGAAGGGGTTCGGCACGAACCTCTCGGCGGTGACGTCCGGGCGGCGCCAGTAGCCGCGGGCCAGCCCGGCACCGCCGATCACCAGTTCGCCGGCCACACCGACCGGGACGGGTCGCAGGCCCTCGTCGACTATGTGGATCTGGGTGTTGGCGATGGGGCCGCCGAGCGGCACCGTCTCCTCCACCTCGGTCACCTCGTGCGTGGCCGACCAGATCGTGGTCTCGGTGGGGCCGTACATGTTGACCAGCCGGGCAGGCAGCTGTTCGCGCAGTTCCCGGGCGAGGTCGGGTGGGAGGGCCTCGCCGCCCAGCAACAGCGCCCGCAGGGACGTCAGTCCGCTCATGGCCGCCTTGTCGAGGGCCGTCAGCCGCATCGCGGAGGGCGTCGCCTGCAGCAAGGTCGGACGCCAGGCCGCGATCTGGCCGGCGAGGGACCTGTCCTCGTCTCCGGCGGTCGCGGCTTCGGCCGCGGCGCCGCGTGCGCTGCGCTCGCGCAACCGGTCGAGGGCCGGCAGTCCGTCCAGGACCGTCCGGCGGGACAGTCCGAAGTCCACCAGACACGCGATCTCGTCGACTCCCGCCTCGGCACAGCGCTCGATCAGCGGCCGTACGGACTCGGGCGTGCCGAACAGCGCGCCGGTGTCGAAGTACCGGTTGAAGGCGAACTCCAGCAGGTCGTCCATGTCGGATTCGCTCATGCCCGCGAGGTCGACGGGCATGTTGAGCGAGCGCACCAGGTTCTCGATCAGCCCGACGGACGACCGCAGGTAGGCCGTGAACGGTTCACGGACCTGCCGCTTCACCTCTTCGACGTCGTCGCCGAGGAAGGTGTGCAGCATCAGGGTCACCACGCCGGTGTCCGGGTCGTGGCCCTGCTGGAGCCGGGCCTCGCGGTAGCGGCGTACGTTCTCCGCGACCTGCTCGACGGTCTGGCCGAGGAGGTGCGTGAGGACGTTCGCGCCGATGGCTCCCGCCCGGGTGAAGGTGTCGGGGCTGCCGGCGGCGGTGATCCAGGTGGGCAGTTCGGGTTGGAGGGGTGCCGGGCGGACGGCGATGTCCACCGGCTTGCCGGTACCGCCGGGCAGGGAGACCGTCTCGCCCCGCCACAGCCGCTGCACGGTGTCGATGTCCCGGAACATCTGCTCCTTGCGGCCCTCGTACCGCTCCGGGAAGAAGACGAAGTCGTCGGCGTGCCAGCCGGAGGCGAACGCGACGCCCACCCGTCCGCCGGAGATGTTGTCCACGAGGGACCACTCCTCCGCGACGCGCACCGGCGAGTGCAGCGGCAGGACGACGCTGCCCGCCCGGACGGCCACGTTGCGGGTGACGGCGGCGATGGCGGCGCTGAGCACGGAGGGATTGGGGTAGAGGCCGCCGAACTCGTGAAAGTGCCGCTCGGGGGTCCACACCGCGGTGAAGCCGTGCTCGTCGGCGAAACGGGCGCTGTCGAAGACCAGGTCGTAGCGCCGGCGCGCGTCGTCCGTGCCCGAGCGTGCGTCGCTGGCGAAGAAGAACAGACTGAAGTCGACGGGCTTGGCCGGGGCTGCCTGCCCGGCCTGTCGGGAGAGCGCGTCCTCCGCAAGTACCACTGTGGCGCCCCGGGTGAGCGTCCACAGCAGTTCCAGGACGGAGATGTCGAACCCCGCGTTGGTCACCGCGAGCATCGTGTCGTCGGTGCCGCAGCCGACCTTCTCGTCCATGGCTGCGAAGAAGTTACCGACGTTGCGGTGGGTGACCACCACGCCCTTGGGGACGCCGGTCGAGCCGGAGGTGTAGAGGAGGTACGCGGCGTTGTCCGCGGATGCCCGGCCGGCCGGGCATCCGGTCCGCCCGTCGGGTGCGGCGAGGACGTCATCGACGTCGAGGAGGGGTACGGCGCTTCCCGCGACCCGGCGCGCCACCCCGCCGCGGGTCACCATCAGGTCGAGCCGGGCGTCCGAGACGACCACGTCCAGCCGGTCGCGCGGGTAGTCCGGGTCGAGCGGCACGTAGGCGCCGCCGGCCTTGAGGATTCCCAGCATCGCGACGATCAGCTCCGGCGAGCGGTCCAGACAGATGCCGACCCGGGACTCCGCGCCGACGCCCCGGCCCACGAGCTCCCGGGCCAACCGGTCCGACGCCTCGGACAGTTCCTCGAAGGTCAGCCGCGCCGACCGGAAGACCACGGCGACGGCGTCGGGCGTGCGGGCGGCCGCGGCCTCGAACTCCTGGTGGATGCACAGCGCGGCGGGGAGCTCCAGGGCGGTGTCGTTCCAGTCGACGAGTACGCGCCGGGTCTTCTCCTCGCTCAGCAGCGGCAGCGCGGACAGGGGCCGGTCGGGGTCGGCGGTGATGCCGGCGAGCAAGGTGCGGAAGTTGTCGGTGAGGTCGGCGACGGTGGCACGGTCGAACAGGTCGGCGTTGAACTGGACACGCCCGACGAGACCGTCCGCGTGCTCCGCGACGATCATGGTGAGGTCGAACTGCGCGGTGCGCTGCGGCACGTGGACCGGCGCCAGGTCGAGCCCCGCCAGGGTGAACGGCCGCGTCCCGTGCCCGGTGGCGACCGCGGCGAGGTCGCCGGGGAACCGGGAGGGTGCCTGGTGATGGATGAACATGGCCTGGAAGACCGGGGAGCGCGCCGAGTCGCGGCCGGCCTGGAGTTGCTCGGCCAGCAGGCCGAACGGGTAGTTCTGGTGGGCCAGCGCCTCGGACACGGTCCCGGAGAACCGAGCCAGCAGCTCGCGGAAGATCGGGTCGCCGCCGAGGTCGCCACGGATGACCACGGGGTTGACGAAGTAGCCGACGGTGTCGGCGTACGCGGGGCGGCCCCGGCCGGACACCGGCGAGCCGACCAGGATGTCGCTCTGGCCGCTGTAGCGGTGCAGCAGAACCTCGAACGCGCACAGCAGGGCGGTATACAGCGTCGTCCCCGACTGCCGGGCCAAGGCGGAGAGCCCGGCGAGCAGTTCCGCGTCCAGGGAGAAGTCGTGGGTGCCACCGTTGTATGTCTGGACGGGCGGACGGGGCCGGTCGGTGGGGAGCTCGAGTACGGGCAGTTCGCCGCCGAGCCGCTCCCGCCAGAAGGCGGCGGCGGCCTCGCCCTCGGCGCTCTGCGCGTACCGCTGCTGCGCCGCGACGAAGGCCGCGTAGTCACCGGCCGGCGGCAGATCAGCGGCCGTGCCGGAGCGCGCCGCCCGGTAGCAGCGCGCCAGTTCGTCCACGATCAGGGACATCGACC
>NZ_JBEXSH010000698.1:0-4952 GCF_040613555.1 Streptomyces sp. NPDC006265 | reverse complement strand
GTAGAGCGGGGCGGACCGGGGCAGGTACCAGCGCAACGCCAGCGCGTACGCGGGCAGCGCGCCGGCGCCGGCCAGGCCGAGCCTCCAGTCCAGGCCGAACATGCCGAGGGTCGCGATGACGACCAGGATGCCCGCCGAGAACACCGTGGGGACGGCCGTGCGGATGCCCTTGGAGATGACGGCGACGTCGTCGCCGACCCGGGAGAGCACGTCTCCGCGGCCGACCTGCTCGATCCGCGTGCTCGGCATGCCGAGTACCGCCCGGACGGCGCCCTCGCGCAGCCGCGCGAGCAGATCCGCGCCCAGCGGTCCGATCAGGTAGGTCGACACCGCGGTGGCCGCCGCGCCGAGCAGCGCGGCGGCACCGATCAGCACCCCGATCGTGACCAGGACCGAACGGTCCTCACCCCCGACGACGCCGTCGACCACCCGGCCGAGCAGGAGCACCGGGAGCACCTGGAGCGCCGCCCCCGCGACCGTGGTGAGCACGGTCGCGACGGTCAGGCCGGGCATCGCGCGGCAGTGGTCCGCGACCCATCGGGAGGCCTCGCGGCCGGTCGTCGTACGCAGGGTCGCCGGGGCGACGCGCGTGTCGGTGGTGCTCACTTCCCTACTCGACCGACTTGACGAGCTCGTCGATCGCGTACGGCATGGACAGCAGGGTGCCCTGGGAGATGGCCGCGCCGACCGCGGGTCCCTCGCTGTCGAGCAGGTAGGACACGTTGCCCTTCTTGACGGCGTCGAGGTTGGCGAAGAGCTTGAACTTCTTGAGCGCCTCGGTGTCGGCCTTGTCGTTGATGACGAAGATGTGGTCGACGTCGACGAGGTCGATGCGCTCGGGCGAGAGCGTGGTGTAGAAGGTGCCGCCCGCGACCTTGTCGATCTCGGTCTGGTACGTGTAGCCGATGCCCGTGACGAGCCGGCCACGCACGTCGGTGGAGGTGAAGGGCGCCACCGAGTCCTTGTACCAGGACAGCGCGACCGCGGTCTCCTTGCCGAGCTCGGGGTGCGCCTTCTTGGCCGTGTCGAGTTGTCCCTGGATGTCGTCGACCATCTTCTGGCCCTCATCGGCCTTGCCGAGGGCCTTGGCGATGTGCAGGGCGTTGTCCTGCCAGGGAGCGCTGAAGGGCTCCTTCTCGCCCTTGGTGCGGGCCACCGTGGGGGCGATCTTGGAGAGCTTGTCGTAGGCGGCCTGGTCGATCTCGGAGTACACCGCGACGATCAGGTCGGGGCGAAGGGCCGCGATCTTCTCGTAGTTGGGGCCGGAGTCGCCGTTCTCCATCACGACCTCGGGCTTGGTGTCGCCCCACTTGTCCTTCACCCAGGGCCACTGGGTGTTGATGTCGGGGCTCTTGCCGGGCGGGTTCGGGTACTGGTCGACCATGCCGACGGGCTTGATGCCGAAGGCCAGGACGGTCTGGTCGTCGGTGTAGCCGACGGAGACGACCCGCTGGGGCGCCTTCTCGACCGTGGTGGACCCGAAGGCGTGCTCCACGGTGACCGGGAAGTCACCGGCGGCCGCGGCCTGAGTGCCCTCGCTCTTGTCGCCGGCGTCCGAGGAGCCGGAACCGCATCCCGCGAGGAGACCGACGCCGAGAGTGGCCGCGGACAGGACCGCCGCCAGCCGCCGCCACGGCTTCCCGGGCGTCGTTCGATGGAGGAGCATCCAAATCCCCTTGCTTTCGCGCTAGTTCACTGCACCCTCGCCTAAGGGCAGGCAAACCTTATCGCGAGAGAATGAGGTTAGCCTAGCCTTACTAAAACTCCGCTGCCGGGATGTGACCGGGCAGCACATGGGTCCGCCCGATCGGCACGATGAGCGGCCGGTCCCCGACCGGGTCGTCGATCACCCGGGCACGCAACCCGAAGGCCTCGTGCAGCAGTTCGGCGGTGATGACGTCCCGCGGATGCCCCTGCGCCAGGATCGACCCCTCCCGCATCACCACGAGGTTGTCGCTGTAGCGGGTGGCCAGGTTGAGGTCGTGCAGCACCATGACGACGGTGCAGCCCGACTCGTGCAGGTCGTCCACGAGGTCCAGGACGTCCAGGGCGTGCGCCAGGTCCAGGTAGGTCGTGGGCTCGTCCAGCAGCAGCAGGTCGGTGCCCTGGGCCAGGGTCATCGAGATCCAGACGCGCTGGCGCTGCCCGCCGGACAGCGCGTCGACCGGGCGGTCGGCCAGGTCGGAGACGCCCGTCATGGCCAGGGCGCGCTCCACCACGTCGGCGTCGTCGGACGACCACTGCCGCAGCCAGCTCTGGTGCGGATGACGGCCCCGGGCGACCAGGTCGGCCACGGTCAGCCCCTCCGGCGCGACCGGTGCCTGCGGCAGCAGCCCGAGCTTCTTCGCCACGTCCCGCGTCCTGAGCCTGCCGATGTCCTCGCCGTCCAGGACGACCGCGCCCCTGGCCGGTTTGAGCAGCCGTGACAGCGTCTTCAACAGGGTCGACTTTCCGCAGCCGTTGGGGCCGATGATCGTGGTGATCACGCCGGGCGGTATCGCCACGTCGAGCTCGTCGATGACGGCCCGGCCGCCGTAGCCGACCGTGACGCCTCGGGCTGCCAGCCGCGAAGTGCCGCCGACCGCGGCCTCCTCGGTGACGGACTGTGCGACCACGGGTCCCCCCTTGCTTAGGTTCACCTGACTCTTGTACATCTACCGCAGGTTCGCCCGCACCAGCAGATGGACGAGGAAGGGCCCCCCGATCGCGGCGGTGACCACGCCGACCGGGAGCGAGACCGGCAGCGCGGTGCGCGCGACGAGGTCGGAGCCGATCAGCAGCAGCGCGCCCACCAGGCCCGAGGCCACCATCGGCGGTGTGGGGCAACGCGCCAGACGCATCGCCACCTGCGGCGCCACCAGCGCGACGAACGGCACCGGGCCCGCCGCGCTCACCGCCACACCGGCCAGCAGCACCGCGCACAACAGCAGGACCGCCCGCACTCTCGTGTACCGGACGCCCAGCCCCGCGGCGACCTCGTCGCCGAAGTGCATCGGCCTGAACTGGAAGGCGACGCACCCGACGACGAACAGGAGGGCGAGCCCGCACCACAGGGCCGTGCGGACCTCGCCCCACGAGCGGTCCTCCAGCGAGCCGACCAGCCACGCCTGGGCCCGGGCCACGTCCCGGATGTCGGCCGTGACCAGCAGCCAGGTGGTGACGGCCTCCATCACGGCGCTCACCGAGATGCCGATGAGGATGAGCCGGAAGCCGTCGACCCCGCGCCGCCACGCCAGGAAGTACACCAGCAGGCCCGTGCCGAGCCCGCCCGCGAGCGCCGCGGCCGACAGTCCCACGGAGTCGACGATCGCCGCGGCGGTCCCGCCCGAGACGGTCACCAGGAACACCGCGACGGCACTGGCGCCCGAGGTGATGCCCAGGACGTCCGGGCTGGCCAGCGGGTTGCGCGCGATGGACTGCGTGAGCGCCCCTGACACCCCGAGCGCGACGCCCACGACGAGCCCGGCCAGGGCGCGCGGCATCCGCAGGTCCATGATGATGAACCGGTCGACCTGCTCGCCCCGTCCGAGGATCGTGGCGATCACCTGAGGGAGGCCTACGGGGAAGTCCCCGACGGCGATGGAGACGCAGAACACCAGGAAGGTCGCCGCGGCCAGCAGCAGGGTGACGCACAGGATCCAGGGCCGCCAGACGAACGACACCCGGCCGAGCCGCACACCGGGCGGCAGCGACGGTTTCACATCGGTCACGTTCATGCGTTCCTGAACTTTCCGCGCCAGACGAGAACCGCGAAGAAGGGGGCGCCGAGCAGCGCCACGAGGACACCCGCGTCCAACTCCCCCGGCCGCACCACCAGTCGGCCGACGATGTCGCAGAGCAGCAGCACGACCGCCCCGAGCAGCCCGGCGTACGGCACGAGCCAGCGGTAGTCCGGACCGGCCAGGTACCGGGCCACGTGGGCCACCATGAGGCCGAGGAAGGCGATGGGCCCGCACGCGGCCGTCGCCGCGCCGGCCAGCAGGGTGATGGCGGTGATGCCGACGGTCCGGCTCAGCGCGATGTTCACGCCCAGGCCCCTGGCCACGTCGTCGCCCAGGTTGAGCAGGTTGAGGGAGGGCAGCGTGGTCAGGGCCAGCAGCAGCCCGGCGCCGATGAACGCGGTCACCGGCCGGATGACGTCGAATCCGACACCGGCGAGGGAGCCCGCGTTCCAGAACCGCAGCGCGTTCAGCGACGCCTGGTTCGACAGCGCGACCGCCGTGGTCATCGCCATGAGGAACACCGTGATCCCCTGCCCGGCCAGGGCGAGCGTCAGCGGGTTGCCGGCGCCCCGGCCGATGCTCGCGAGACCGAACACCACGACACCGGCGACCGCCGCGCCCACGAAGGCGAACCAGACGTACTGGAACGGGTCGGAGAACCCGAACACGGCGATCACCGACACCACGGCGAACGAGGCGCCGGTGTTCACCCCCAGCAGGCCCGTGTCGGCGATCGGGTTGCGCGTGTACCCCTGGATCAGTGCCCCGCCGACCCCCAGGGCGACACCCGCCACGATCCCGAGCACCGTCCGGGGCACCCGTACGGTCTCCACGATGAGCCGGATCTCGGTGAGCCGCCGGTCGGACTCCGGGTCCGCGAACAGCCCGTGCCACACCTCGGTAGGAGTCAACGCGCGTGCCCCGACGGCCAGTGACAGCACCGTGGCGATCAGCAGGAGCGCCACGAGGATGCCCAGACCCACGGCCCGTCGCCGACGGGCCGGTGACGAGCCCCTGGTCGCGGGGCGCTCCACTGCAGCAGTCGTGCCCATGTCGACGTACGTTATCCCTTGCGCAGTCGGCGACTTGACCGGACGGTGCCTTGCGGACCAGGACGTGTCCGCGGGTTCCACCGCTCTAGTGCCGCGGCAGGCAACGTTTGCCCGTTGAGGAGCGGCGTTTGGTGCGTGCTCTCGGCGTGCCGGCCGGAAGCCCTCGTACCGGACGTAC
>NZ_JBEXSH010000697.1:0-4955 GCF_040613555.1 Streptomyces sp. NPDC006265 | reverse complement strand
GGCGGGGTGGACGGAGTCCGGCGGTGCGGGAGCTGCTGGGGCGCTGCGAAGAGGAGTTCGGCGTGGGCGGGGGCCGAGCCGTGACCGTGGGGCAGGCACCTCACGGGCCTCTGCCGGGCTCCGCTAGCGTGACCGGGTGATCATGCTGCTGCAATGGGACGGCCTCACCGACCGCGATCGCTTCAACCAGTGGTACCTGGACCAGCGGGACGAGTTCTCGGACATGGCCCGGGACGCCGCGTGGAACCGTCTCTTCGAGGTGCTGGGAGAGCGGCCGGAGTGGGTCAACCTGCCCCGGCCCGGGAACCGCAGCGGCTTCTCCCCGCTGCACCAGGCGGCCTGGCACGGCGCGGACTTCGCCGTGGTGTCCCGGCTGATCGCGCACGGCGCCTGGCGCACCCAGCGCGCCCGCGATGGCCGTCGCCCCGTCGACATCGCCCGGGAGCGGGGGCACACGCACCTGCTGGACCTCCTCGAACCGGTCACGGTGCGGCCCCTGCCCTCCCCGCCGGACGCCCTGGAGCACCACGTCCACACCCTCATGCGGGAGTCGACCGGCCGGTGCTTCGACGAGATCGAACACCTGCTGCCCCCGCTGGCACCCCTCACCGAGGGCCCCGCCGTGAAGGTCGTCTTCACGGTGGTCGGCATGATGGGCGGCTTCCGTTACCAGCTGGAGCGGGACTACGTGCATGTGCACGCCAGTTCGCGGATGGACGCCGACGACGGGGACCACTACAAGGTGACTCCGACGGGCTGGACCGCGATCAAGTAGGCGCGCCCCCCGTCACCGCTTCGGAGAGGACCTCTCGCATGGCCGAGCTCTATCCCGCCGGTGTCGAGCCGTACGCGCACGGCATGCTCGACGTCGGTGACGGCAACCGCGTGTACTGGGAGGCCTGCGGCAATCCCGCGGGCAAGCCCGCCCTCGTGCTGCACGGCGGTCCGGGTTCGGGGGCGGGCCCGTTCTGGCGACGGCTGTTCGACCCGGCGGCGTACCGCATCGTGCTCCTCGACCAGCGCGGCTGCGGCCGGAGTACGCCCGACGCCGCCGATCCGCGGACCTCGCTCGCCGCCAACACCACGCACCATCTCATCGCCGACGTCGAGCGGTTGCGGCAGCACCTCGGCATCGAGGAGTGGCTGGTCCTCGGCGGGTCCTGGGGCGTGACCCTCGCGCTGGCCTACGCCGAGCAGCACCCCGGTTCCGTCTCCGAGCTGGTCCTGTTCAGCGTCACCAGCACCACGCGGCGCGAGGTGGAGTGGGTCACCCGGGACATGGGGCGGATCTTCCCCGCGGAGTGGGCCCGCTTCCGGGACGCCGTACCCGCGGCGGAGCGCGACGGGAGTCTGGTGGACGCCTACGCCAGGATGCTCGCCGACCCCGATCCGGCCGTACGGGAGCGGGCCGCGCGGGAGTGGTGCCGGTGGGAGGACGTACACGTCTCCACCCGGCCCGGGCACCGGCCCGACCCCCGCTACGACGACCCGCTCTTCCGGATGCGCTTCGCCCGCCTCGTCACGCACTACTGGCGGCACGCCGCCTTCCTGGACGACGGGGCGCTGCTGCGCGACGCCGGGAGGCTGGCCGGCATCCCGGGCGTGATGATCCACGGCCGGATGGACATCAGCGGGCCGGTGGACGTCGCGTGGCGACTGGCCCAGGTGTGGCCGGAAGCGGAACTCGTGCTGATCGGCGACGAGGGGCACGGGCTGTCGGGGGCCTCCACGACGGCGGCGGTACTGACGGCTACGGACCGGTTCCGGGGGCGTGACGGGCGAAGGGGCGAAGGGGCGCAGAAGTGAAGGGGCGTAGAGGCGCAGAGGCGCAGGGGCCGGTTGCGGTCCGCCGTCAGCCGCCGCCCGACGTCCTCCCCGCCCCGCACGTCCCCAGGCTGCACCATCTGCGCCGCCCGCTCTCGTCGAGGAACAGCCAGCCGCAGTCGCGGCCGGGGCAGCCGCGGACGGTGAAGCGGCGTGGATCGGCGAGCAGTTCGCCCGCCGGGCGGGCCACCGCGTGGAGGGGCAGCCGCAGGCCTGCCGAGGGGGACGGCCGCCAGCACGCCAGGCCGTCCTCCCGCCGGGTGAGGACCGAGCCTCGCGCGGCCTCCTCCACCACTCCGGCGACCGCCTTGAAGGCCCGGCCGTCCTGCGGGTCGGTCAGGCAGGCGTACAGGTCGGTACGGAACTGCCGGGCCTCGTCGAGAGCGGCGGCGGCCTCGTCCGGCCGGTGCCCGGCAGCGTAGCCGTGCAGCCGTCGCCCCGGCCGGGCGTGGTGAGGCTTTGGTCAGAAGCGGCGGAGAGACTTCGGCGACCTTCCTTCCACCCGTCCACCCAGGGAGAACCATGCGCCGAACCCTCCTCGCCCCACTGGCACTTGCGGCCGTGCTCCTCGGCACGCAGCCCGCCTCCGCCGCGCACGGGCCCGGCTGGGAGTTCGCTTCCGCCGCGGCCCGGCCGACCGCGCCCGGCTGGGAGCCCGCGCCCTCCGCGCCGTGGGACGTCGGCGCCGGCGTGCGGTGCGACTTCTCCGTCCATGGCGAACCCGTCGTCGACGAGGTGGAGCAACGGGTGCTGAACACCCACCCGGACGGCTCCGTGCGGCGGGTGGCGTACCGGGGGGATCTCGTCGTACGTGTCACGAACACCGCGACCGGCGCGTCCCACGACGCCGACGTGAGCGGAGTTTCGGCAGCCGCATGAGGAAGCCGAGACCGGACGCGGCCTCGCGCTCGTGGACACACTGGCGACGGACTGGGGCGTCGACCAACTGCCCTGGGGCAAGCGGGTGTGGGCGGAGCTGCTCGCGAAGGCGCGCCGATGACCGGGGGGCGCACGCCCTGGGTGGGTGACCTGGTCCGCAACGAGATCGCCCGTCGGCGCGGCGTCATCACGGACGTGCGCGGCGGCACGGTCTGGGTGCTACGGCCGGAATGTGGGCCGGGACAGTGGACTTCCCGGCAGCCGGAGCGGCTGAAGGTGGTGACGCCGCGTGAGGAGATGCGAGGACGGCCGTGAAGTCGTTCCCCACGTGAACGACACCGCAACTACCTCCGGGTACTGGGGAGATCACGTCTTGAAACGGCTACGAACTCGCATCGACCCCCTCCCCTGGGCCTCATGAGCTGAAAACTTCAACGACCGACAGCAGCACCGAAGACCACAGCACACCCGCCCGAGGGGGAACACCACAGTGACCAGACCCGACCCCGGACCGGACCGGACCGGCGCGGGCAGACACCTTCCCCGCCTGAGACTCGCCCTCGCCGCCGCGGTCTCCCTCGTCATGGCCGGAACCTCCGCCCAGGCGATGGCCGCCCAGCCGGACCAGAGGACCGGGCCGCCGCCCGTGCCGTCCCTGGCCTGGTCCGACTGCCAGGGCGGCTTCGAGTGCGCGAACGCCGACGTTCCGCTGGACTACCGTGACCCGCAGGGCAGGACCATCACCCTGGCGGTCATCCGCAAGAAGGCCGCCGACCAGGGCAAGAAGAAGGGCACGCTGTTCCTCCAGCCCGGCGGCCCCGGCAACTCCGGCGTGGACTTCGTGCGCGGCAACTACGCCGACCTGCCGGCCGCCCTGCGCGACTCCTTCGACGTCTTCGGCTACGACGTTCGCGGTGTCGCCCGCAGTTCGCAGGTCGAGTGCTGGGACGACCCGACGTTCACCCAGGCCATCACCGCGGCCAGGGGCGTCCCCGGCCCCGACGCCTACGCGACCGCCGTGCGCCAGGGCGCCGCATTCGACCAGGCCTGCCAGGACCGGGCGGGCGAGCTGCGGCCGTACGTGGGCACCGAGTACGTCGCCCGCGACATCGACCTGCTGCGCGAGGCCCTCGGGGAGGAGCAACTCACCTACTACGGGCGCTCGTTCGGCAGCTACATCGCCACCGTCTACGCCGCCCTGTTCCCCCAGCGGGTGCGCGCCCTCGTCCTGGACGGCGCCTACGACGCGGAGCACTACGCGAACCGGCCCTACGCCTACGACCGGCCCCAGTACCTCGCCCTCGACGGCGCGATGGGCCGCTTCCTCAACTGGTGCGAGGCGAACCAGGGCGACTGCGGGTTCGGCGGCGACGACCCCCGGGCCGCCTTCGAGAAGCTCAAGGCCGACCTCGACGCCAGCCCCGTCCCGACGGCCAACGGCGGTACGGCGAACGGCTACACCCTCGTCTACCGCCTCCTGTTCAACATCAACGAGGGCAAGGTCATCTGGCCCTCCCTCGGCGAGGCCCTGCGCAAGGCCCAGCAGCGCGACAACACCTCGTTCCTGCTGCGGCCGCCGTCCCCGGCCAGCTACGACTTCCTCAACCCGAACATCGCGGTCGAATGCGTCGACAGGGACTACCCGCGTGACCCGGCCCTGCTGAAGCGGCAGGTCACCACCAACGCCCGGCTGGCCCCGCTGCTCGGCCCGGCCCTGGCGTACGGCCCGCCGCTCTACGACCACCAGCACGCCACCACCTGCGCCCAGTGGACCGGTGAAAGGGTCAGCCGCTACGACGGCTCCTTCCGCGCGAAGGGCTCCGCGCCGATCCTGATCCTCGGCACCACCGGCGACCCGGACACCCCCTACCAGGACGCCGTGGCCCTGTCCCGGCAGCTCGACAACGGCCGGCTGCTCACCTTCAGGGCCGAGGGGCACACCGCCTTCGGGCGCAGCGCCTGCGCGACGGACGCCGTGACCGGCTACCTGGTGGACCGGAAGGTCCCCGCACGCGGCACGACCTGCGCGGACGAGATCCAGCCGCCGTCCACCACGCCGACGGTGGCCCCCGCCGGCACGACCCTCGGCGAGCTGCGCAACGGTGTGGACGAGCGGCTCGACCGCCTCGGCAACACCCCGCGCTGACCACCGCGCACCACCCCGCGCCGGTCACCGCTCACCGACACACCCACGAACCCCGGACGTCCGCCCCCGCGGCAGATGTCCGGGATTCTCGGGTCTTGACCAGATC
>NZ_JBEXSH010000696.1:0-4986 GCF_040613555.1 Streptomyces sp. NPDC006265 | reverse complement strand
GCCGCCGCCCACCGCAGCGCCGAGTCCTGGGCCTGGCAGCTGCGCCGCGCCCTCGCATCGGCCTGGCGCGGAGCCAACCCTCTGCGTCACAAAGACGACCAGCACGGCTTCGTCGACCAAGGCGCCGCACGGTACTGGGAACGCGCCGAGACCGAGTTCTGGACCGCCATCACCACACCCGACACACCTCCCGCCTTTCAACCCCTGGCAGTTGCCTGTTTCGACGCCAACGCCACCGCACTGAAGTCCACGGCCCGCGGCCGCCGCGCCACCGCCGAGGCCCGCGCCCAGCTCACCCGAGCGCCCCGCCAGACCGCAGGCCCCCGCCGCCCGGCCGCCTGACCGGCCCGCAACGACCCGGAAGAACCGATGACCCACCCTGATTCCCTGCCGAGCCCGGCAGATGAGACGGTCCGCCAGAACCTCGAGCCGCCCCGGTGGCTCGCCCGTGAGACCGCCTACATGCGCTACGTCGCCGACGTCTGCTCCACTCCACAAGGCCGCCGCGACCTGAGAGACGGACTCAACATCCGCCGCCTGGACGAGTCCTGGCGCATGATGCGCCACCTGCGCCCCCGCATCCCCAACTGGGGCCCAGACGCCACACTCGCCCACCTCGCCGTCGCCGGCCTCTACGCCCACCAAGCCGCCAACCCCACCACCGACCACGCCACCCCCACCCAGTACGACCCCGGACACGGCAACCTCGGCTGGTCACTCGAGCGCGCCGTCCACCAGGGCCTTCTACGCGAGGACAGCACCGCCGACCTCCTGGAACGCCTAGCCCGCCAGCGCCGCCTCCAACCGGCCCTCGCACTGCTGCACCGACCCGTGACCCGCATGACGGCAGCCGGCATCCCCGTCTCCTGGCCCCGGCTGCTGCGCGATCTGAACGGCTGGCCGAAGTACCGCACCCAGATCGCCGACGCCTGGATGCAAAGCCACTACAGCCCCGACCCCACCCGCCCCACCGAAACCCCCGAAGAGATCCCCGCATGAGCCTTGTCATTGACGTCCACGTCCTGCACGCCTACCCCCTGTCCAACCTCAACCGCGACGAGTTCGGCTCCCCCAAGATCGCCCTCCTCGGCGGCGTCGAACGCACCCGGATCTCCTCCGCCTGCCAAAAGCGCGGCTGCCGCATCAACACCGAGACCGTCCTCGGCGACCGAGCTCTGCGTACCCGCCGCATCCCCGAAAAGGTCGCCGCCGAGCTGCGCACCCGCGGCTGGAGCCAGCAGGACGCCCTCGACGCTGGCCAGGCCATCGCGCTGACCGCCCAGTTCTCCGGCATGAAGCTCGCCGAAGCCGGCACCACCAACGTCATGCTCTTCGTCCCCGAATCGGCGATCACCGACCTCGCCGACCTCGCCGCCACCCACCGCGACCTGCTCGCCCCGGCCGCCGAACAGGCCCGCGCCCAAGCCGAAGCCGCCGACAAAACCAAGCCCAAGACCAAAACCAAGGCACCCGTGCTGGATAAGGAAACCAAGGCCAAAATCGCTGAACTCAAGGACACCGTCCGCACCATCCTGTGCCGGCGCAACGGCTCCATCGCCGCCTTCGGCCGGATGCTCGCCAACACCCCCGAAGCCACCGTCGACGGCTCCATCGCCGTCGCCCACGCCATCACCACCCACGCCGGCGAAGAACAGCCCGACTTCTTCACCGCCGTCGACGACATCCCCGGAACCGACAACGGCTCCGCCCACATGGGCCAGCACGCCCACGCCTCCGGCACCTTCTACCGCTACGCCACCATCAACGTCGACGAACTCCTGCGCCACCTCGACAACGACCAGGCCATGGCCCGCGAACTCATCCACGCCTTCCTGACCGAGTTCGCCCGCCACGTCCCGACCGCCAAGAAGAACAGCACCGCCCCCTTCACCCCACCCGCCCTGGTCCACATCACCGTCCGCACCGACCAGCCCATGAACCTCGCCGGCGCCTTCGAAGCCCCCGTCACAGCGGACGACACCTCCGGCTGGACCGGCCCCAGCATCACCGCCCTCGACCAGCACGCCGCCGCCGTCAACCGCTTCCTCGGCGACGAACGTCTCCGGGCCGCCGCGCACTCCGGCACCGCCGACCTGACCGGAGTGACCGCCCTCGGCACCCATATCCCCCGCCTCGACACACTCGTCACCACCATCACCGAGGCCGCCCTCACACCGGCAGGCCAGCAGTGACCCCCGCACTCCTCCTACACCTGTCCGGCCCGCAATTCTGGGGCGGCCCCCAAGGCGGCACCACCCGCGCCAGCCACCCCCACCCCACCCGCAGCGGCATCACCGGCCTTCTCGCCGCCGCACAAGGCCGCCCCCGCGGCAGCGACCTCAGCGACCTCGACCACCTCACCCACACCATCCGCATCGACCGGCCCGGACAACGCCTCCTTGACTTCCACACCGTCGGCGGCGGGCACCCCAAACACCACACCGTCCCCACCGCCGAAGGCGGACACCGCGGCAACGCACTCGTCTTCCGCGACTGGTACCTCCACGACGCCGCCTTCACCATCGCCGTCACCGGACCGGCCCCGCTCATCGACGATCTCGCCGCCGCCCTGCGCAACCCCGTCTTCCCGCCCCACCTCGGCCGCCGCGCCTGCCGACCCGACACCCCTGTCCTCATCACCACCACCAAGAACCCCGACACCGCACTCGAACACCTCCCCCTCCACCGCACAGCCCCCCGCACCGGCGACACCGTGCCCGTGACCTTCCTCAGCGAACACCCACCCACCCCCACCACCCCCCACACCCACACCATCAACGACGTCTCACGCCCCGGCCGCACCTTCACCACCCGCCGCCTGTGGGAGACCACACGACACCTCCCAACCACCCGATGCGCCGGCCTCGGCACCGCCTACCTCAACGCACTCACCGCCCACCGCACCACCTGACGACCCCCACCCGCCCACGCGGGAACCCACAACGGAGCGCCACCATGACCCCCGCCGCCCACCTCACCCGACTCAAACTCAACCCCCTGTCCACCGAGGCCGCCCGCGACCTCCGCAACGTCCACTCACTCCACCGCACCGTCCTCACCCTCGCCCCCGACCACCTCGGCGACAGCCCCCGCCAAGCAGCCGGCATCCTCTTCCGCCTCGAACACCACCCCCGCGGCCACACCCTCCTCGTCCAGTCCACTCACCCCCTCAACCTCGACGCCCTCCCCATCGGCTACGCCACCGCCACCGACGAACGCGACCTCACCCCTCTCTTCACCTGGTGCCAACCCGGCACCCCCGTCCGCTACCGCATCCACACCGAGCCCATGCGCTGCGCCCGCAACGCCGCGAATACAGAACGAGACGAGAAGGGACGACTCAAGCGCGGTCGCCGCATGCCCCTCCATGGCGACGACGCCACCCAGTGGTGGCACGAACGCGCCACCGCGGCCGGCCTCGCGCCCCACACCGACACCACCAACTCAGCGCCCCAACCTGACATCGCCGGCTGGAAGAACGACCCTGCCAACGAAGGCAAACGCATCCGCATCCGCAGCCGCGTCACCCGCTTCGAAGGAACCGCCACCATCACCGACACCACCACCCTCCACACCGCCCTCACCGCCGGCATCGGCCGAGGCCGCGCCTTCGGCACCGGACTGCTCTCCATAGCCCCCCTCACCCGGGCATAGAGCCACACCAATCCCACAGCCTCCAGGCTTTGAACCTTGATAACAAAAGAGCAAAGCCCTTAGAAACGAGCAGGTCGTGAAGTGTGCCGCCCGCCGGCGCGGGAGTCCTCCGGCGCCCCCGGCCAGGTGGTCACGAACATCGCGGTGCCGCCCGCCGGCGCGGGAGTCGTCCGTTACCCACTCTCAGCAGCAGCGGGGCCGGAACGTGCCGCCCGCCGGCGCGGGAGTTCTCCGGCGCAGGGATACACCTACAGCCGACAGGGCGCGTGCCGCCCGCCGGCGCGGGAGTCCTCCGCACTGACACCGCTGGTCTCACTGGGTTCGGTCGTGCCGCCCGCCGGCGCGGGAGTCCTCCGGAGTCGTCATGGCAAAGGATCGCGCGGCCAATGTGCCGCCCGCCGGCGCGGGAATCCTCCGACCACGAGTCGATCGCCCGTGGCGCGCTGCTGGTGCCGCCCGCCCGCGCGGGAGTCCTCCCGAGAGCGTCGCGGCGCAGCTGTACGCGCAGAAGTGCCGCCCGCCCGCGCGGGAGTCCTCCGCTGCTGGCCGCCTACGACAACAACCAGGCCGCGTGCTGCCCGCCCGCGCGGGAGTCCTCCGAAGCTCCAGGAAGTCCGAGACCTGGGAAGTAGTGCCGCCCGTCCGCGCGGGAGTCCTCCGGTTCCCGAGTCCGCACCGCTGATCGGCCTGGAGCGCAGCCCGCCCATGCAGGAATCCTCCGAAGCAGCGCACCAAGAGCCGCTCGCGCCGCACATGTAGCCCGCCCGCGCGGGTGTCCTCCGCAGTTGATGGACGCCATCTTCACGTCGACTCCGCGTCGGCGCCGGGCGGAGTTCTCCGACGACCAGCGCGCTCTTCAACTGCCAGTCCCTGTGCAGCTCGCCGTGCGGGAGTGCTCCGTCCTTCCCTAAGTTCGCGATGCTGCGCCAGTGGCGCAGCCGCTCATGCGGGGTCTCCTCCGGAGCGTGTTTGGCTTCTCCTTCCGGAGCGCGCGTGCCCGCCAGTGCGGGAGTTCTCCGTCTGGGTGGCGACGAACCTGGCCGACGACGGCGTGCATCCCGCCCATGCGGGAGTCCTCCGATCTGGCCGGGCGTGATGACCGGTTTCTCCTCGTGCGGCCCGCCCGTGCGGGTGTCCACCGTTGCCGTACAGCACGTTGCCCATGACCGCGTCGAGCAGCGTGCCAATGCGTGGGTCCACCGGCACCCGACAGGCGCGACCTGATGGAGCTCCAGTGCAGCCCGCTCGTGCAGGAGTCCTCCGTCACTGATATTCCTCTTCCTGGGGACCGTGTGGCGCCGCCCGCCCGCGCGGGAGTCCTCCGTAAGACCC
>NZ_JBEXSH010000695.1:0-4987 GCF_040613555.1 Streptomyces sp. NPDC006265 | reverse complement strand
GGCAAGCCGGTATCCGTGGCGTGACGCCGCGGCTACCGTTCGGAGTGGACGCACCGAACGGAGCCAGTATGCCCAGCCCCAGCACGCGGGAGGTAGGCCGGCGCATCGCCACGATCCGCCGCGCCCGCCGGATGACTCAGGCCGAACTTGCCCGCGCCGCCTTCGTATCCCTCTCCACCGTGAAGGCCATCGAACGCGGCGCCCGCGCGCCCAGCGACGACTCCCTCGACTCGATCGCCGCCGCGCTCACCATCGACCCGAGCCACATCGTGACCGGCAGCACCCGCACGGACAGCCGCGTCCACGCCGCCATCCCTGCCATCTCCGCGGCGATCGCGGCCTACGACATCCCCATCGACGCGGCCCCTCGCTCGCCGCACGAACTCGACGAGGCAACCGGCACCCTGGTGGAGTGGCGGCTCGGCGCCCAGTACGCCCGCATCGCCGAGCGCGCACCGCAGCTCCTCGCCGACACCCTCGCAGCGCTACACCACACCACGGGCGCCGACCGGCTCCGCGCCGCCCACCAGCTCGCGGTCGCCGCGCGCTCCGCTGACGCCGTCGCCTACAAGTACGGCCACCGCGATCTGTCCGCCCGGCTCGTCGAGCTGATGCGCTGGGCTGCCGAGCAGACCGAGGACCGCATCGCCCAGGCGACGGCCGCCTACGTCCGCACCGAGACGTTCTTCGCCGCCCGAGCGCACGCGCAGGGCCTCGCCGCCTTGGAGCGGGCCATCGACGCCAGCCCCAGCCCTCTCGGCCGGGCGGCAACCGCCGCGCGAGGAGCGCTGCACATGCGAGCCGCCGTCATCGCCGGGCGGGCTGGCGACGCCAACGCCGCGACCCTGCACCTCGCCGACGCTCGGCGCCTGGGCGACACCCTCACCGAGGACGCCTACGACGGCACGGCGTTCGGCCCGGATTCCGTACGGGCCCATGAGGTCTCCGTGGCGGTGAGTCTGGGCCAAGACCATGTGCACCGTGCCCTGGACGTGGCGGAGGAGTGGACGCCCCCAGAATCTCTGCCAGCCGAGCGGCAGTCGGGGTTCTGGATCGAGCTGGCCCGCGCCCAGGTCTGGGCCGGGCACCCGGATGATGCCTTCGAGTCGCTGAAGGTCGCTCGGCACATCGCACCGCAGCACACCCGCGAGCACCCGTGGGCCCGCGAGGCCGCTGCGACGGTCCGCCGGCTGAAGCGGGCAGACGCCGAGTCGCTGACGAGCTTCGCCGACTGGATCGGCGCCATCTGAGGGGATACACGCTGTATCCCTTGCGCTCCTTGTAGCGGCACATCATCTGTCCGTAACCACCGGACGGGCAGATGGGAACCGCGATGAGCAGCCACGCAGAGCCGCCAGTCCGGGTGCAGGGCTCCGTGAGCATCGCCCGCCTCCACGGGCGCGCTTGCTGGTACTGCGGCGCCGTCAGCCGCACCCTGCGCCCGGCAGGACGCGCACAGCGGGGCACCGGCCGCATGTGGAACATCGTCTCCTGCGGATGCCACAAGGCCGCAGTACAGGGTGCCGGGAGTGACAGCTGATGCCGGCCGTGGACACTGCGGACGTCGGGCCGCTCGCCCTGCTTCCACTGCCCAGTGCGTCCGCCCTGCCGGAGACGCAACGACGCGGCGCGGCCTGCGTCTGGTGTCAGACCCGGCTCACGATCGAGACGGCGGTCGACCTCGGTGAGCGGTCCGGGCCGGGCGGCGTGAAGATCTTCCCTCGCGGATGCCCTGACTGCGTTCGCGCTGCGGCGCTTCGCACGTACGGCGTGCACGCCGACACCTGTGAGCAGTGCGTCGACAACCCCATCCTGTGCGATACCCGGCGTGCTCTGCGCCGCCTCGCGCTGGAGGTGCGCCGATGATCCTCGCCGAGAAGCCCGATCAGGCCGCCCTGTGGGATCACTGCCTCTCGTGCCCGACCTGCCGGGCCACCGACGACAACGGCGCGAACCTCAACCTCCCCTGTGAGACCGCCGCTCGCCTCACCGCAGAGTTCCGGCAGGCGCGACGCAGCACCTGACCGACCCCCAGACTCCCGCCCCGGGCCGCCACACCTTGGACGGTCCGGCCCGGGGCGGGTCCACACGCTCCACTACGACGACATGAGGGAGAGGTATGTTCGTCCACTCCGATCGCCTGCCCACCAGCCCCGCCATCCCGCAGGGCCTCGTCACCGCCCGCCCGTGGGGACTCGGCCGCATGGCGCCCTACCCCATCATGGCCCCGACCTACGCCCGCGCCGAACTGGACCCGGCCACGCAGACCGCCCGCTTCTACGACGACGCCGGCCACGCCCTGGAGATGGGCAAGCACGGCACCTCCACCGGCACGAGCCCCACGACGGGGACGAGCCCGGATGGTGACCCCTCGTCCCCCGACTCCGACACGGGAAGCGACAGCGACCAGTGACTGATCCACGTCCGGTGCTGGTCGTCACCAGCCTGCACGACCCCACCGCCGACGTGGTGATCAGCGAGCTGCACGACCGGGATGTCCCGGTCGTGCGGCTCGACTCGGGGGACTTCCCCGCCACGTTGTCGGTGGAGGCCGAGATCACCGAGCACGGCTTAGGTGGCCGTCTCGTCACGCCCTCCCGCACGGCCGACCTGGCCAACGTCCGGTCCATGTACTACCGGCGCCCGACCGGCTTCGCTTTCCCGCACCTCGACGTGCAGGACTCCCGGTTCGCCGTCACCCAGGCCCGCTACGGGCTCGGCGGGGTGCTGGCGTCGCTGCCCGGCTGCCTCTACGTCAACCACCCGCACCGCATCGGCGACGCCGAGTTCAAACCGGCCGGGCTGGCCATGGCCGTCGACGCCGGGTTCCTGGTGCCGCCCACCCTCATCACCTCCAGCCCCGACGCCGCCCGCGAGTTCATCAAGGCGCACGACTCGGTCATCTACAAACCGCTGAGCACCCCGGTATACCGAGTCGACGGCGTCTCGTCCGCCATCAGAGTCGCCGAGGTGACCGCAGACGACGTCGACGACGACGTCGCCGGGACCGCTCACCTTTTCCAAGAGCGCGTCCCGAAAGTCGCCGACGTGCGGGTGACCGTCATCGGCGGGGACGTGTTCTGCGTCCGCATCGGCTCCGACCTCCTCGACTGGCGCACCGACTACAGCCGACTCACCTACACCCCCGTGGAAGCGCCGCCCGGCATCCGGCCGGCGCTCCACCGCTACATGAACCGCTTCAAGCTGGTCTTCGGAGCTTTCGACTTCGCAGTCGGCGAGGACGGCCGATGGTGGTTTCTGGAGTGCAACCCCTCCGGCCAGTGGCACTGGCTGGAGACCGAGACCGGCCTGCCCATGTGCGCAGCCCTCACAGACCTCTTGGAGAGGACATCGTGACCACCGACCAGGCCCAGCTGCACCAGCAGCTCATCGACAGGATGATGATCGGCGGCAGCCTGCGCACCGAGCCGTGGAGGCGCGCCGCCGCGGCGGTCCCCCGGCACGAGTTCCTGCGCGGCGGGTACTTCCGGCGTGTGGCCGGGCCGCAGTTCCACTCGGCGTGGGAGCCGGTGCATGCAGGCGACCCGGACTGGCTCGACGGCTGCTACGCCGACGAGAGCCTCGTGACCCAGATCGCCGGCACCATCGTCCCCGAGGACATCCGCGGCCCGATCACGCGTGAGCCGACGAGCTCCAGCACCCTGCCGTCGCTCGTGCTGCGCATGCTGGAGGACCTCCAGGTCGAGGACGGACACAAGGTGCTGGAGATCGGCACCGGCACCGGCTACTCGACCGCCCTGCTCTGCGCCCGCCTCGGCGACGAGTTCGTCACCTCGATCGAGTACGACCCGTGGGTGGCTTCTCAGGCCCGGGCGGCTCTCGGCCATCTTGAGATGTACCCGACGCTCGTCACCGGCGACGGGCTTCTCGGCGACGGCGCGGGCGCACCCTACGACCGGGTCATCGCCACCTGCGGCGTACGGACCGTGCCGGCGGCCTGGGTGGAACAGACCCGGCCCGGCGGCCTGATCCTGGCGACGGTCGGCGGATGGCTCGGATCCTCCGAACTCGCACGCCTCACGGTCCACCAGGACGGCACAGCGTCCGGTTCGCTGCTGGGCGGCGGGGTCAACTTCATGCTCGCCCGCCCGCACACCCCGCCGCCCCTGGGCCTGCTGCCCGACCTGGAGGACGGCAAGGAGCGCGAGACCGCCGTCGGTGCGGACGTGCTGAACAACTGGGGCGCACGCTTCGTCGCCCAGCTCGCCGTGCCAAATGCCCAACGCCTGACGCTGGAGCGGGACGGCCGCACCGAGGACGTCCTGGTCGACGTCGACACCGGGTCATGGGCCGCCGTGTACTCGGAGGGCGGCGGCCGGTGGCTCGTCCGGCAGGGCGGCCCGGAGCCCCTGTGGGACGCCGTGGAGGAGCGGTTCGGCCAGTGGTGCGCGGCCGGGGCCCCGGCGGTCGAGGAGTTCACCATCTCCGTCGGCCCGGAGGGCCAGAGCATCGGCTGGTGACCGACGGAGCTCCTCAGCGGACGAGGTCGGCGAGCGGAATGCGCAGGGCATCGGCGATGAGGAGCAGCTCGTTGAGGCTCGGCGCGCGTTGAGCGGTCTCGTACCGGTGGATCGTCTTGTGGTCGAGGCCGACCCGCTCCCCTAACTGCACCTGCGAGAGGTCGGCGCGGCGCCGGATCACTCGGATGCGGTCCCCGATGACCCGGCGGCGGGCGAATACCCAGTCGGGCATGGGGTCGAGAGGCACCCGATAAAGCTGTAACGATCATGGCGACATGTCTTTACCCAGCTGGGTAAATATCGCGAGCTCGCTGGGGAAGATGTGCATTAGGTACATGCCACCCCCCAGTGCATGCGCCCACTCCGGCATGTCCGGAGTGGGCAGGATGACGCGCGGGTGTGCCTGTGTCCGCCTGCGGCCGGTCATCCTTCGCTCTGACCCAGTCAGTGCAGACCGCCCCACCCCCTGCACGGGGTGGGGCGGTTACGTTTATACGAACGACCCC
>NZ_JBEXSH010000694.1:0-4991 GCF_040613555.1 Streptomyces sp. NPDC006265 | reverse complement strand
GGAAGTCCAGCGTGTGGAGGGCCCACGTCGAGCCGAAGTGGGCTGGCTACCGGCTGATCGACCTGGAGTACATGGCCGCCACCGTGCACTCCGTGGCCTTCAGCCCCGACGGCCGCACCCTCGCCAGCGGCAGCGCGGACGGCACCGTACAACTGTGGAACATGGCCGGTCCGGGCCGCCCGGCCGCGATCGGTGCGCCGCTCACCGGTCACACCGGGCCGGTCTGGTCCGTGGCCTTCAGCCCCGACGGGAACATGCTCGCCGCGGCCAGCGCGGACAGCACCGCGAGCCTGTGGAAGGTCAGCGATCCGGAGTACCCGTCGCAGGTCGGCGGGCCCCTCGCGGGCAGCAGCGGCGAGATGTACGCGCTCGGCTTCAGCCCCGACGGGCGCACCCTCGCCACCGGGGCGGGGGACAACAAGGTCCGCCTGTGGTCGCTGCCGACGTCGGACATGACCGGCCGGACCGGAGTGTTCCGGCCGGACGGGCGGCTGCTCGCGACGGCGGCGCGGGACGGGCGGATCCGGCTGTGGGACGTGCGGAGGCCCGGCAGGCCGGTGCGGTTGGGCGAACCGTTCCTCCCGGGCAAGGGCGACGTGCGCTCCCTGGAGTTCGCCCCGGACGGCCGTACCCTCGCGGTCGTGACGGGCGACCGGGTGGTCGAGCTGTGGAACCTCGGTGATCCCGAACGCCCGGTCCGCCACGGCTCTCCCGCCCCCCTGCACATCCGGTACGCCGACCCGCTGGCCTTCAGCCCGGACGGGCAGGTCCTGGCCACCGCCTACGACGACCGCACCGTCCAGCTGTGGAACGTGAGCGACCCGGCCCGCCCGCGCCCGCTCGGCAAACCCCTCACCGGTCACAAGGGCTATGTCAACCACCTCGTGTTCAGCCCGGACGGCAGGACGCTCGCCAGCGGCAGCGCGGACGGCACGATCCGGTTGTGGAACGTGACCGCCCCCGGCCGGGCGACCCTGATCGGGAAGCCGCTGCGGGGCCACCTCGGAGCGGTCAACGCGCTCGCCTACAGCCGCGACGGACGCACGCTGGCCAGCGCCGGTGACGACAACTCGGTCCGCCTCTGGGACATCTCGGACCCCGCCGAGGCCTCCCAGCAGGCGCGGCTCACGGGCCACACGGAGGCGGTCGTGTCGCTGACGTTCAGCCGGGACGGCCGCATCCTGGCCAGTGGCGGCAACGACAGCACCGTGCGGCTGTGGAACGTCTCCGACCCCTCGCACGCCACCGCGATCGGCCAGTCGATGAGCCCCAACTCCAAGACCGGCACGTTCCTGGCGTTCAGCCCGAACAGCCACATGCTGGGGGTGTCGAGCGGGGCGGACACCATCCGGCTCTGGGATCTCGACGTCGACACCGCCGTCCGCCGCATCTGTTCGATGACCCGGGGGGTGCTGACGCAGGACACCTGGCGGGAGTACCTGCCCCGGCTCTCCTACGATCCGCCGTGCGGCGGCTGACGGCACCGACTCGCACAAGGCTCGGCCATCACGGCAGTCGCGTGATACGAGTCACAACCGGGGCTTCCCGGTGGCCAGTCGGCTCGTGGTGGGCAAGCGCTTGTTACCCTTGGCCATAGCTCGACCGCTGGTGCATCCCCCGTCGCCAGCGGTCGGGCCCTTTTTCAGTGCGGGTCGAGGCGCATTCTCAGCGCAGGCCGAGGCACCTCTCTCAGCGCAGGCCGAGGCGCATCAGAATCCGGGGATGACCGGCCAGGACCGAGGTCGTGGCCGCCGCGCGGACGAAGCCGGCGCGTTCGAAGTTCTTCCGCGGACCCGCGTACGCCATCGTCAGGGCGACCTCGGCGTCGCCGTTGTCCAGGGGGGTACGCCTCGATCACCGGTGCGCCCCGGTCCCGGGCGAACTCGACCGCGCCGGCGATGAGGGCGTGCGAGATGCCCTGCTTGTGGTGGCCGGGGCGGACCCGGACGCACCAGAGCGACCACACCGGCAGGTCGTCGACGTGCGAGATCTTGCGGTTGCGGGCGAACGAGGTGCTCGCACGCGGGGCGACGGCGGCCCAGCCCATCACTTCGTCACCGTCGTAGGCGAGCACGCCCGGGGGCGGCTCCGTGCGGCACAGCTCGGCGACGTACTCGCCGCCGGCCGGGCCGCGCAGCTCGTTGTTGAGCCGGGAGGGGGATCCGGTGGCTCAGACACCAGCAGACGTTCGCCCCGGGAGACCTCGGCCCGAGCACGGCACGGACGTCCTCGAAGTCCTTGGCCGCCCGGACATCGATGCTCATGCCCCCACGATGTCACGCACCGGGGCGGACGCGCCCCGGGGGACGGGGCGTACCCGGGCCGAACGCGTTCAGCGCACCACTGTGCGGACGCGGCCCGCAGCAGCCGCAGTTGGCCGATCTCGGACGCGTCAGCTCCGCGTTCACCCGGGCCAGCGTGTGGGCGACGGGTGTGCTCGGGGTCGTTAGGCCGGGGGAAGGAGGCCGTGGCGTCCAGGTCCGGGTCGGTGAGGTCGTCCAGGACCTTGAGCCACTCGGGGCGCAGGCCGCGCAGCCACTCGATCGTCGGGGCGCCCTCGCCGGGCCAGACGATGTCCTCGCGGTCGCGGGGCGGGCGGCCCTGGGCGTGGTCGAGGGTGACGCTCCACCACCATCACGAGGTGCCGGCTCGCCCAGGCGAGGGTGGGAACGGGGACCGGGTCGGGTTCGCTGTCCGCCCAGTCCGGGACCCAGCTGCCGTCGGGCCCCCGGCGCATCGTCCAGCAGTGCGCAGCGGGCTCCCACGGGAAGTCCTCCGGCTCCAGCCGCTCCAGGTGGTACTCGAACAGCGACCAGGACAACTCGAACTGCCAGCGCAGCGGTTCCGTACGGGACGCGCTCATCGGACGACCCTACGCACGTGCTCCGGGGCGTCGCGAGCCAATACCGCCCAGTCGAGGTTCCGCAGTGCGGGCTCGGCGTCGCAGCCCGAGGGCAGGCGGGGCGTGGACTGGAACCAGACGACGGTCAGGCGCGAGCGGTAGGCGACCGGGTCGCGGGCCGGGTCCAGGGCCACGGAGTGGAACGTGCCGAGGCAGGCCACGGCGGGCAGCACCTCGACCGGCCCGAGGCCGCCCGCGTACTGGTCGGGGTACTCGCGCCGGGGCGGGACGAGGTGCACCGGCGTGCCCGGGCGGGACCGCTCGGCGGCCCGCAGCAGGTCTCGGATCCGCAGGTCGTTCAGCGGCTTGCAGGGGTAGCCGTCCTGGAGGTCGCCGTAGGTCGACGAGATGCGCAGCTCGGCGAGGTCCACCGGGCGGCCGGAGACCAGGACGAGGCGTGCGAGTGCCAGGGCCGGCGCTTTTGCGTGGTGTTGCATCGAGGTCTTTCGGTGGTGGGGATGGGCGGGGCCTTGCTCACGGCCGGTGCCCCGTCATCCGTGCCGCCGACGCGATCGTCGTCCGCGCCTCCCGCTCGGACAGGCCGGTATGGAGCGCCGCGTCGACCAGGGGAGCCACGAGCGCCGGGCCGATGCCGTCCTCGTAGGCCCGGCAGGCCGCCCAGAACAGGCGGGTGTTGCGCTGGCCCTCGTGCGCGGCCAGGACGAACTGGACCAGGCCCTGGCCGTGCCCGCCGGCCGCCGCGGGCACCGGGTGGTAGGCGCGGGGCGGCGGGAGCAGCAGCCGCAGGAGGGAGCGCGGGCAGGGGGCGGGGGCGAGGTGCGCGCTGCCGGGGGCGGCGGCGTACGCGCCCTGGTCCGTGCGGGAGCCGGGGCCGACCAGATAGCCGCCCGCCCCCCGGATGTCGATGCCGGGGGCGAGCCGGCCCGCCGAGTTGGGCACGACCACCTCGGGTGGCCCGCTCAGCCACAGGTGCCGCCCGCCGGACGGGGTGACGACGACCACGGTCGGCGGGATCGTGAACAGGTGCCGCAGCGCCAGCTCGCGCAGGGCGGCCGAGGAGTCCGTGCCGGTCTTCACGTCCAGGTCGAGGCCGATCAGATGGTGCGGGGGCAGCCCGCAGGCGATGCCGTAGCCGGTCGCCCAGGGCGCGGCGGCGAACAGTTCGCGGATGCGGTCCGGGTCGCTGGAGGCGTCGTAGACCCCGTGTCCGAGTTTCCCGCAGGCACCGTGGCAGGGGGAGGGGGCGGGGTCGTCGCGGTGCGGGGAACGCAGTGCCGGGAGCTTGGAGCGGGACAGGGGGATGACGGCCAGTCCGCGTTCGGCGGCTGACAGGGCGTGTGCGAGGGCCAGCGTCGTGGCCTGCCGATCGGTGGTGGCCATGACTCTAGTTTCGTACGTACGTTCGAAAAAAGAAAGAGGAAGCGAGTGCGACGTGCCGGGGTCGTGCGGCGCCCGGGGAAAGTGCTGGAACGCTTCCCCTTTGCGGCACCCGGGTTCGAGCACCCCCTTTCACTCCCATCCGGTACGGAAGTGACGCATAGGGGTTTATCGACTAGTCCTCACGCTTGCGTGCGAATGGCGGCTTCCGGTGTGGTTCGCCGGGGATTCGGTGGGCAACTCTGGACTCGCGACGTCGAGCACCGCGCCGGGGCGGTCGGCCGACTTCCCCGGTGACAGCAGTGGTTCACGCACCGATCGGCGATGAGCCGGGTGCGTCCTCGGTTCGATCAGTCCTGGAGGGACAAGAAACATGGCAAGCATCCGTACCGCCCGCGTCATCGCGGCGGTCTCCGCCCTTCCGCTCGCAGCCGCCCTCTTCACCGGTGTCGCGACGGCGGACAACGGCGCCTTCGCGGACAACGGATCCATCGCGTCCGTCACGGAGGCGGAGCAGGGCAATCTCGGCAGCGGCGTCGGCGGCGACAACTTCGGCACCGCGGCCACCACCCAGCAGCAGGCGGTGGGTGACGGCGCCTCGAACCAGAGCAACACCGCCCAGGTCAACGGCTCGGAGTTCACGGCCGTCAACCAGGGCAACGCCAACACCGCGATCAGCTTCTGCCCACCCGGGATCACCGTCCAGGTCACCGTCGTGTGGTCTGACGTCCAGCTGCGCCTGGACGTGCGT
>NZ_JBEXSH010000693.1:0-4999 GCF_040613555.1 Streptomyces sp. NPDC006265 | reverse complement strand
GCAAGGGCACCACCCTGGACCTGGCGGTCGTGGAGAACACCGGGCCCGCCCTGCACCATTTCGCGTACACCGTCTCCGAGCCCCGCTCCAGGAAGCGCAGGAGTTCCACCGGAATGGGCAGGACGAGGGTGGAGTTCTTCTCCGCCGCCACCGCCATGACGGTCTGCAGCAGACGGAGCTGGAGCGCCGAGGGAGTGTCGGCCATCTGGCGGGCGGCCTGGGCCAGTTTCTTGGAGGCCTGGTACTCGGCGTCGGCGTTGATCAGCCGGGCCCGCCTCTCCCGGTCGGCCTCGGCCTGGCGCGCCATGGAGCGCTTCATGGTGTCCGGCAGGGAGACGTCCTTGATCTCCACGCGGTCGATGGTCACGCCCCACTCCACTGCGGGGCTGTCGATCATGAGCTCCAGGCCCTGGTTGAGCTTCTCGCGGTTGGACAGCAGGTCGTCCAGCTCGCTCTTGCCGATGATCGAGCGCAGCGAGGTCTGGGCCATCTGCGAGACGGCGAAGCGGTAGTCCTCGACGTTGACGATCGCGGCCGACGGGTCCACGACCTTGAAGTACACCACCGCGTCGACCCGCACGGTCACGTTGTCGCGGGTGATGCCCTCCTGGGCCGGCACGGGCATGGTCACGATCTGCATGTTGACCTTCCGGAGCCGCTCCACCCCCGGAATGATCATATTGAAGCCGGGCCGCCGCACGTCTCCGCGCACCCGCCCGAGCCGGAAGACGAGCCCCCGCTCGTACTGCTTGACGACCCGCGCCGCGGAGGCCAGATACACCAGCGCACCGGCCCCGACCGCGGCCACCACGCCGACCACCTCTTCGACCATGTCGACCTCCCCGCTCAGAGGTCCGAATGTGTCTGCTCATGTAACGATATGCCTGAACCGGGACGCGGGGCCATGCCCCGGTACCGGGGCCGGAACGGGGGGCGGACAGGTGTGATCCGGGGCGCGCCGGCTGCGCGCCCCGGACCCGTGCACGTGATCCGGTCGGGTGGCTAGACGGCGGTGACCTTCTCCGCCGGGGTCTCCTCGGGCTCCGTGACCTTCACGGGCTCCGTGCCCGTCGCGCTATGGCGTGCGGCCCAGTTCTCCAGGGCCGTGCGGCAGGCGTGGTCGAGGTGGTGCAGGCCCGAGAGGTCCAGCTCGACCGGGCGGTCCTGGGGCAGGTTCTCCAGGCTGTCGAGGATCTTCGGCAGCCGCAGGAAGGTCGCGTTGCCGGACAGGTAGGCCTGGATCGGGCCCGCGCCCTTGTCGATGATCTCGAGCTTGATGTGCGAGGCCTCCCAGGCGGTCTTGACGACCGACAGAGCCAGACCGATGAGCACGCCCTCGAACATGTTCACCGCGACGATCGACACGGCGGTGACGACCAGGATGAGCGCCTCGCCCCGGTGCTCCTTCCACAGCGGCACGATCTTGGCGAAGGGGATCAGCTTCCAGCCCGCGTGGACCAGGATGCCGGCGAGGGCGGGCAGCGGGATCAGTGCCAGCGTGCCCGGCAGCAGCGCGGCGAACAGCAGCAGCCACACGCCGTGCATCACCCGGGACGCCTTGGTCCTGGCGCCCGCGCTGACGTTGGCGGAGCTGCGGACGATGACCGCGGTCATCGGCAGCGCGCCGAGCGCACCGCAGATGGTGTTGCCCGCGCCCTGCGCCATGAGCTCCTTGTCGTACTGGGTGCGCGGTCCGTCGTGCAGCCGGTCCACGGCGGCGGCGCTGAAGAGGCTCTCGGCGGAGGCGATCAGGGTGAAGGCCACGATCGTGCCGATGATGCCGAAGCCCACACTGCCGAAGGCGTCCAGGCCGGGCGGCTGGATGGAGTCCAGATGGAGCCTCACCGGCACTTCTCCCGGCACTTTCCGCCGGGAATTTCCATGAGCTCAGGTGACACGCGGGAATTGCGATCGAATGCCTGCGGAAGGCGTAGGGAACCGCTCGTCCGTGTGACGGGCGACGCCCGAAACTCCTGTCGTGATCTTGTGACAGAAGCGTGACCGGAGGCGGACAGTGACCGGCCGAGGCCCCGGACTTCCGCGGTCGCCGGGCAGGACATAGCGTGGCGGCATGGCACCGACTCCGACACCTCCCGCGGAACCCGACGACAGCCCGGACACCTATGTCGGCCTGGAGGCCGGCCGGGCCGAACGCCTGGCGCGTGAGCGCGGCTGGCCGACGGTGCGTGCGCTGCCGTCGGGGGCGATCATCACGATGGAGTACCGCGTGGGCCGGCTGAACTTCGAGGTCAAGGGCGGCCGGGTGGCGCGGGCCTGGAAGGGCTGAGACCCGGCGAAGGCCGCGGTTCCGTGGCGGAACCGGGGCCTTCGGCATGCCGGACGGAGTGTGCCCGTCCTGCGGTCAGCCGCCCGTCACGGGGCGGGCGGACGGGGACGAGCCGCGCGGGTGGCGCTCCGGGTGCGGCGGGCGACGGCTGCCGGCCGGGGTCGTCGGCGTGCGCTCCGAGCGGGTGGTGTGGGGACCGGGCGCCAGGTAGACCGGGGCCCGGGGCGAGCGGGCCGCGACGTCGTCACGGTCGGCCGGTACGGGCGTGACCAGCACGGGCGGAGCGCCGGCCGGTTCGGCCGGGGTGTGGTGCCTGCGGACCCTAAGGCGGTCGCGCAGGTCGAAGATCGCGTCCTCGGCACGGGCGATCAGCGGCTCGAACCACGGCAGACCGAGCAGGATCAGCAGACCCGCGGTCCAGCCGAGGAGCACATCGCTCAGCCAGTGCGTACCGAGGTAGACGGTGGCCATCCCGACCCCGAGCGAGGTCACCGCGGACACGGCGGACAGCCAGCGCTGCGCTCTCGCGCCGGACGCCAGGTAGGCCAGGATTCCCCAGGTCACCACGGCATTCGCGGTGTGACCGCTCGGAAATATATCGCCGCCGAGCCACATCTCGTTCGCGCCGATCATGGTCGCGTAGTGCGGTCCCAGGCGCCCCATGCCGTACTTGGCGGCGCCGACCGTGACGTTCAGCAGCAGCAGCGAGACGCCGAGCGCGAGCAGCGGCCGCAGGGTGTGCTGCCGCCAGGAGCGCCAGCCCAGCCAGGCCGCGACCATCACGGCGGTCGGGCCGCGCTGACCGAGGACCACGTAGTAGTCGACGAACCAGTGGATCTCCGACCACTGCTGGTACGGGCGGAAGAACATGACCTGCCAGTCGAGCCGGACCAGCCAGGACGTGATCACCACGGCCCACACGATGGCGCCGTAGAAGGCCAGGGTGGCCGCGAAGAGCACGATGCGGTGCCTGCTCATCTTCGGCACATCGATGTGGGCCGGTCGTTCCGGCTCACGGTCCAGCCGGGCGAACACCCGGTCCAGACGGGTGAGCTTCGGTTCGGTACGCACCCAATCGACGTTACAGCGAGTGAGCTCAGATCCCGGGCGAATCAACGGCTTTGTGATGACGATGTGATGTGGGATTCCTCTCAGGAGGAGGTTTATTTCCAGTGAATCTGCAATGGTCGACCGCTGCGGCCTTCAATTCCTTTGATCATTCCGGATGCGGGTTTTATTGCGCTTTTGAATTCGTTCACCGGAGCATGGCGCCGAATTCCCCTGGCGCTCACAGCGGGTCAGGGCGGGCCGGAGCCGTTCAGCCAGAACGCCCCGTACACCGCACAGGCCACCGCCACGGCCCCGAGCACCGTCGCTGACCTGCGAATACGCGCTCCGGCCAAGGCCAGCGCGAGAGGCAGCAGCAGAGGGAAGGCGGGCAGCAGAAGACGCGGTTTCGAGCCGAAGTAGCTCGACGCGCACAGGGCGAGGACGGTCACGACCCCGGTGTAGACCAGCAGCGGCAGGGGCTGGCGCTGCCGTACTCCGGTCACATACAGCCAGACGACTGACGCGACCCCGACGATCAGTCCCACACCGGCCAGAGCCGCCGGGAACGACGTGAACTTGTCGGCGACGAACCGGGCGAACGCCCAGCCGCCGTCGAAGCCGTTGCGCCATCCGGCCTGGACGTCCAGATAGCCCAGCGGGCCCTTGCCGGTGTGGTGTCCGACCCAGAGCACGTAGCCGACGGTGCCGAGCGGGGCCAGGACCATGCCGAGGACGCGCCGGGTCAGGGCCCCGGGACCGGCCGCACGCCCGTCCCGTGCGAAGGAGTCCACCGCCGCCACCCACACCGCGGCCACCGCGGCCAGTCCCACCGGACGGGTCAGCCCCGCGAACAGGGCCAGCGTGCCCGCCGTCACCCAGCGGCCGGTCAGCACCGCGTACAGCGACCACGCCGCGAGCGCCGTGAACAGGGACTCGCTGTACGCCATCGACTGCACGATCCCGACCGGCAGGACGGCCCACAGCAGCACCGCGCACACCCCGGCCCGGCGGCCGTACACATGGTCCGCCACCGCGAAGATCCCCCAGGCCGCGGCGAGTGAGGAGATCAGACTGACGAGGAACCCCCCGTCCGCGTACGACAGCGGCGACACCGCCGCCACCAGCCGCTCCAGCCAGGGCAGCAGAGGGAAGAACGCCAGGTTCGAGTGCACGTCACCGTTCGCCAGCCGCACCTCGTAGCCGTAGCCGAGCTCGGCGACCCTGACGTACCAGAGCGCGTCCCAGCGGGCGGTCAGCAGCGTGTACGCGTTCTTGTCCCGCGCCGCGCTCCACAGGAACAGGGCCAGCAGGCCCAGGGCGCGGACGGCCGCGTATCCGGCGAACGCCGGGGCCGCCCGGCGCAGCGCCCCGGCGGGGGCCGGGGCCGCGCGCGTCTCAAGATCGGTCACGCGCCCGATTATCGACCCGGGCCGGAACCACCCGGCCGGCCAGGGCGTGGACGAGGTGGGAGGAAGTGGCCTACGCCACACCTTTCCGCCGGAGGTGTGAGAGGTCCGCCACTGGTCTCTGTGGAGGACTCGCGTACTCTGACGTGTCACTCGCTTTTCGTTTGCGCGGGCCGGGGCCCTGTATCAAAGGTGAGTAGCCGCGCTCATGTCTGTGTGATGACTTACGAGAGGGACGCGACGACGCTGGAGCTGC